>NZ_JBHLXE010000070.1:0-104604 GCF_042432445.1 Thorsellia kenyensis
AGTTCATAATCACCATCCAAAAAGTCATAATTGATCATTTTTTGCTAATAATGTCAATGATTTAATATTGAAATGTGATAAATATCACAAAAAAACACATCAATTAATTAATTTTTGAACAGCGGAATGTCAGTTACAAATCAGATGAGCAATATATCAGTTTATTAGATGAAATTTTTTCATCTATTTCGAAGATTTGTAGGAAATCTAATACGAAGGGAGATAGAGAACCTGAGATGTTTACATCAGATCTGATCCCTTACTGCCAAATCCAATACTTAGAATTAGATCTGCATAAAAAACGAGCTTAAGAACTAACGTACGATTCTTACTTAGGGATAGCAGAATTATAATTTTTTTCTTAATATCTTATAAACTAAGCCAAGCAATACTACAGGCATAAATCTAAGCACTGCTCTAAGAAAAAAGACAAAAAAATTCATAAACCTATTAGATAATAAAAGTTCATTTTTTATTAACATAATCTTATATTCACTTTCAGCATATTTTAGCCCTCTTCTTCTAGATAGCATGTTATAACCTGCCCTTGCATTAACTAATGGCTCAGATAAATTTTCTCCTAGCTTTCCAGCAGCGATCATTCTGATCCATAAATACCAATCTTCCATTAGGTGTAAATGCATATAACTCCCAACAGCTAATATATCACTCTTTCGATAAACAACTGTCATATGGTTAAATGGTGATTTGTAAAGATAGCTTTTAACTATATCCTCATGCATGACAGGTACTGTTCTTAAAGAGATTTTTTCATCTGTTTCAGGGTCGATTTCTTGTATAAAACTACCACAAATACTAATCTTAGGATTATTTATCATGAAAGGAATTTGTTTTTCAAATCGATTATATACACAAATATCATCAGTATCCATCCTTGCTATTAATTCATGCTTACAATGAAGAATACCAACATTAAGAGCATTTCCTAGTCCAACATTAGAATCAAGCTTAATAATCCTTATTGGAAGTTTTGCCATAAAGTCCAAAACAACCGAATGCAAATCATTACCAACCTCTCCATCGTAAACAATAACTACATCATCAGGTCTCAAAGTTTGAATATTTAAACTTTCCAAACATTCGTATAAAAAATCTGCTCGTTCACGATGATATAGTGACATAAGAACTGAGAATTTACATGTCATATTTTACCAGTTTTCCTTCTTAAATAATCAATTATACCTTTTAATGAGTATGATATTCGTTTTATTTTTTGATCTGCGAAACATAATAGGAAAAAAAGTTTGAATGGTAACTTTATTAAGTTTTTTAATTTCCAAGCTAAAGGAGCATAAGGCTTAGAGATCATAAAAAGAATATTTCTAAATTGATAGTAATGACGAATTGGAGAAGATAATCTTAAATTAATATATTTAATGGTATATTCTCCTTGTCTGTGATTTAAAATAGCAGATTTAACTAAAAATATACAAAAGCCTATGTTTTTAGCTCTCCAGCCCCATTCATAATCCACGCAATCTATAAATAAAGACTCATCATAAAAGCCAATTTTTTTAAATGTATTTGTTGATACTAAAGTTCCAGAACTGATTAAATCTCTTATTTCATAAATACCTTCAGTAATTAATTTACCTGATTTTAACAAATCATTCCCATTTGAATCTATTGGATTAGGACAAACAATAGGATCTACAAAGCCACTATCAATTAAAAGATTTTTGTAATAAATTAATTTTTTTAACATATCTTTTTGCGGTAAACTATCATCATCAAGAAATAATAATTCTTGTGCTCCATTTTCGATAGCGAATTGAACCCCTACATTTTGTGCTGAAGCTATGCCTTTATTACCGTTCATTGAAATATAATTTAAGTTGAAACTACTACAAAGGTCTTCAATTTTATTTGATACTTCTAGAATTGTTGAGTTATCAACGATAATAAAATTGCCTAAAGAGTAGCAAGATAAAACAATCTCATTTAATTTATCGATTGTTGAATTAAATGTAACAATTACTATAAACACATTCATTTTTTAACCAACTTTAAGATGCTAGAAATAAACCATATAAAAAATATAAATAAAAGACTATCTGAAATATTACTTATTCCAACTGATGGTGTTAACAATATAGCCAATGATCTTATATAGAGAGTCACGATAAAGGCTACATAAAAAGAATTTAAATTATGCGTGAAAATTTTAAATGAATTTATTTTGGATAAAACAATTGCTAAAAAAATAGTAAAAATTAATCCTCCCCAATATCCAAAATATACATAACCTGAAAGATCAAAATGATTTGTTGGGCCTCGAGAAATGGAGTCATTAGGAAACCACAGCAACCAGATTTGTCTTCCTACGTCCACATTTGAAAAATTAATATCATAAAAATACCCCATAAAACTTGAACCAAAAACACTATTCAAAAAAATAGGTAATGGATTATTTATTATAATATTATCCAAAAGTTCGTTAGGCAATGATAAATAATACTTATCAGCATTAGCTATAATACGCTTTATTAATAATTCAAATTCCACTGGATAATCTGTAAAATACATTGGTTGTGTATAACCAAGTGCTATTGAAAATTTGTTTAAGGTAAAAAAAACAAATACTGAAATAAAACAAGTTATTATTATTCCATAAAAAATATTTTTACAGTTAATCCTAATTATTTTATTTTCAGCAATATAAACTGCTAATAAAGCCACATATATATGTGATAACAGTGCAATTTTAGCACCAGATAAAAAAGAACCTACCAATGATATGGATACCGCTGCAATTATATATGTTAAAAATAGCCCTTTCTTCCTTCGTACAGCATAGATAGCAAATAGAGCAGTTAAAAAGTACCTTAAAAAATCCATAATCCTCACTAATAATCCTAAACCTCTATTAGCTTCAAAACGAGATGTATAAAATAAAGTTGAATTAAACTTACTCAGGTATACTATTGCAAATATACAATAAGTTATCAATATGCAAGCCAATATATATAATTCTGCCCTAGCACAAGTAAGGGACATCCTATAAATCAGGCTATTGCTTAAATTAGAATTAGAAAATACGGTAGTGAAATATTTAAATGAAACAAAGAAAACAAAACCATTTGCTGCTATAAGGAATAAATAAAAAAAAGTAATATAGTTAAATATATAGAGTAAAAAAACGACTGCATATGCTGAACCAAATGTAAAAGTATAAGTAAAGTGAAATGGATCCAAAAAATTACCAACTAAATCCCTATAAGCATAATAAATGCAAACAATAAAAATAAAAGACAAGAATAGGAATAGCTGATAATTTAAAAAAATAAAATAAAAAAAATCTTCTGCGTTCATTAATCTATTGTTTCCCTATCTTTTTGTAGATTATCCTAATTACACTTCCAATAAAAAAAACAGGGTTATTCTTCAGCGCCTTAGATAAGGTAAGAAGCGAAAATTTTAGTTCAAGCGACCTTAGGCCTATAAGGAAATAAAAAGCATATAAAAATACTAAATTATGTTTTAAATTTGGTTTCGGTGAATAAGCATTCAAACATTCTTCAAGCATACTAAGTATTAGACTCAAATTTTTATGCAAATTATTTGGATGTTGCCTATATTTAGCTACATATATAGATTCAAAAAATTTTATTTCGCCCTTTTCTAATGAATATTTCAACATTAACCTAATAAATATGGGGTAGTCATCTAGCCTTATTGATTCATCCCAAGATATTTTTTTTAATTCTTTTGTCCTAAAAATAGAAGTTTGGAGTAATAATGGCTGAGGATAATTGCAAAAAATATCTTTTCTAATTTGATTGTCTGAAAGGGAAAAAAATTTCTTATGCTCATTTTTATAGATTGTTTTTTTTTCATCATTTTTGCCATAATACAAAAAACCATTTCCAATATATGCGACTGTAGAATTATCTGATTTTATTTTATTCAAAAGATTAATTAATCCTGATGGAATTATTATATCATCAGAACCAATGAAATAAATGAATTCTCCATTTGAATGATTTAATCCAATATTTAAGGAATTTACTAAGCCAACATTACTCGATTTTGTAATAATATTTACTTTATCGATATGATTATTAACATTTAAATAGCTTTTAACTATCTTTATTGTATCATCGGAAGAAAAATCATCAACGATAATGATTTCACAATTAATATCTTCCTGGAGAATTAATGCACTTTCTAGCGTGTCTAAAATGTAATCTGAGTGGTTATATGATGCTATTACGATACTTATTAAGTTACTTTTCATTACTATATCCATTTTATGTAAGGAGGCTGATTCTTGAGTATAGCACAAACTTCCTACTCTCATACAGAACCATAGGTGAGCCTTTAAACTAATGCGGTTCTTCTAGCTTAATCTCACTTGTGCTATACTTTTTGCTTTTATCAATAACTCTAATGACGAATATGCAAAGGGTTATAATAGTATAACATCTGGTTTGATCTCAGAAATTAATTAGTATCTTTTATTTCCTTTGATTTTTTTATCAACTAGAGCTAAAGGTGTCAATCAAGTGACGGCCTTATGCTTCTTAATTGTGTTGCATAGAACCTTATATGGACGTCTTCCAATTGGCAAGAAAAATTTAGATTTTGAAATAAATTCGATTGATTCCATATATTCGGTTTCTTTGTAGGCTATTGAGCCAGAGCACAAGATGAAATTCGCACATAGGATCTTATCAACTTCATGGCTTCATTGGTAGAAAGCCTTTGTAAGAAACAAATTTCTCTCATGTCGGTTAGACCAATGAGTCATCCTATTTTTTATGCGCAAACTGTTAGATTGTTTTAAATATTTACTTTTCTTCTATGACAATAAACTTCACTTATCTTAATTTCTCTTAGTCCTAGTCACTTTAGCTTCCTAAGGATAAGAATCCTGTCTGGGCTTTTTTATGCGAAACACATTCAGACGACCTCGTCTAGTAGCATCTTACAGGGATACTCAATTTTTTTATATAAAATAGCTCACATCGTGTTCGTCATTTTACAACCAAGTTTATCATTTCCACCTGAATGAATATTGGTTAGGAAGCTATCCCCAATTCGCAGCAAAGCGCAGCTGCGTATTGAATTTGCTTTCATTTCAGAGTCCAGCAACCAGACCTGATACAGTGATGGGACCCATACTATAATGGCCAACTAATTTTGGACACTTTCTTAGAGGTTTCCCAAAATAATTACTCTGATCTGTTTGGTTTCAGGCCACCGTTATAACGATGATGCCTAAACGGACTGCAATATTTAACAATATAGTTCACTATATTTTGTGAATCTGCAGTTGGCTTGTTACAAACTTATAATTAAGATTTGCTTTACCTGAGCCAAGGCGTTACCACTTTTTTCAAATGAAGGGGTTTGCCAACTTGACTGAAAACTGTAAATTATTAAATTATTTAAATAATTTAATGACTTTACTTATGTATAGCTTTCCACCTAAAAAATACATACTTATTAAATAAAATAAAATTCCCATAAGAATTAAAATCACGAGTGATAAAAAATCATTTATATACTGGGATAAATAAAAACAAATAGAAAACATCATAAATGAAGATAAAATTGGTATTAATCCAATTTTCAATTGGGTATAAGCATTTATACCAAGAATTTTTCCAAAATAATACGCGTTTATAAAAAACGACAAATAACTAGTAATTAACAATGCTATTACAACTGCATTTAAACCGAAAGAAATCGATAATAATATTGAAGATATTGTCAACGGAAATTTAATAATTTCAATTTTAAAAGTTAAATTAGCCTTTCCAATCGCATTTATTAAACTTAAATTCAGAGAGTTTATTGGGGTTACTACCCTTGCGAATGAAAGAATAACGATTAGAAAAATAATTCCTTCCCAATCATTACCCAAAAACAATAAAGTGAATGGCTTAGCAATAGCAGCGAAACCTAATAATAATGGAAAAGAAATTAAAAATGTAATTTCAAGAATGCGCAGATAAATTTCTTTGAGCAAATTAATATCAGTCTTTACAGATGAAAAAACAGGGAATATTACCCCTTGCAAAACTGAGGATACTAGTCCAGATAGCATATTAGTCTGAGAATTAGCCTGAGACAGATATCCCGCACTTGTAAAGTTTATATTTTTGGTAACTATGAATAAATACAAATTATTAGAAATAAATGCAATTATACTAGATAACATTATATATATACCAAATCCTAATAATTCCTTTAATGATTCCATGCTAAATTTAAGCCTAAAATACGATTTTTTTAAAAGAATAAATAAAAGAACTGAAAAAATAGATTTTGTTAAAACTTGTAAGACTAATGCCCAATATCCAAAACCTAAATTTATAGCTAAAACCGCTAATAATGTCGCTACCAATCCAGAAAATGAATTGATAATAGCTATTGTTTTAAAATTTAGTTTAATTATTAGCTTAGCTCTTGGGACAACCGTAAAAGAGTTAAATATTACAACTACTAATAGAATTCTTCCAGCTTGTATTAACTCATGCTTATTTACCAATTTACTCAAAAAAGGCAATAAATTGTAAAGTAACAAATAAAACAATAATCCTAAGATCACGCCACAAATAAAAATTGTTGAAAAATCTTCATTAGTTGCATTATTGTTTTTTTGTATTAAAGCTTGGCTAAACCCATTATTTAAGGTTGTTTCCACTAGCAAAACAAACACCATTAACAACCCTATCATTCCAAAATCAGCAGGACCAATGACTTTAGCAATATAAATAGTTACAAAAAAATAAACAAGTTGATTTATTAGCTTATCAAATAGATTCCATGATACTCCTTTTAAAAATTGCTTAATCAATTTATTTAACTTCTGTATTGAGTATTTCAGATAATGAGTTTAAAACTATGACGTCCTTATCATTAAAATATACTGTCCAATCAAAAAATTCTGTCCATTGAGTTATAAATACAAAATCAAAAGAATACTTTTTTGATACTATATAATCATATTTGCTATCACCTATGAACAAAACTGGTAATTCTATACTACCCTTTTCTAGTTGATTTTCAATAATAATTTCTTTGCTTGAAGGACTACCAAATATCCCTGCATTAAAAAAACAATCAATATTTTTTGTTTTAAATACTTTGCGAAGTTCACATTCATCTCCACCTGACACAACTAACCAATTAGTATCATTCCAAAAATGCCTTAAATCTTTAAGTGATTTTTCCACTTCACATTCAATTAATTTTTCAACCACCATATCTGAATAATCAGAAAGTAAAATATCTAACTCTTTTTTATACTCATTATTACTTAAGTCTAATTTCTGTAGTAAATATTCAAATTTTACATATCTAGATAACCCACCATTTTCTATGTGAAATTTAACAAGTTGATTTGCTTGCAATTCACCAAAACGTTTAGATACTTCATAAAAAGATTTAGTCTTTATTTTATTTGAATTTAATATAACCCCATCGCAATCAAAGATTATAGTTTTATATTTTTTCATATTCATAGAGTTGCCATTTTTGATTTTAAAATCATTTCCGCCAAATAAAAATCTTCTTCCCAATCAATATCATGACCAGTTATTTTATCAATTTCATATAAATAAGGCTTCAATCCTATTCTATCTGAATGATTTCTATAGTTAGATAAATTGCTTAGAAAAACACCACTATTGATTTCATGAATTGTTTTAAGGGTTTGAGTTCTAGGCCACTTTTCTATATTCCGCATGTAATTTATTGGACCATTTCTATCCCATAAAAAACTTCTTATAGGTGTTGTAGTCATCAAGGAATCATATCCTTCAGTTAACGCCTTGAAATAGGTACAAATTATTTCATCATAGCGTGAAGCATTAATAAATGGTGAAGTAACATGTGTCCAAAGAATATGCCCATCATTGAAAAGTGATCCAGCATATTTTATCAATTCATCCGTACTAGTTTTTGAACTAGATAAGCTATTTGTTCGTTTGTCAAGCAATATTCGTGTTGAATTTATTTTTTTAATATACTCAATTATTAGTTCATCATTTGTAGATATTAAAATATTCTTTATATATTTTGCTGATAAAAGTTGATTTATTTTTATTTCTAACAATCCGTGTTCAAATTCAAGGAATTTTTTTGTGTTTTTATTAACAATTCTTTCGCTACCTTTTCGACAGGGTAAAAATGCAAGTACTTCCATGTTTTTTCCTCTAAAATAGGCCATAAATGCTTTTCACTGGAATTTGATATCTTGTTGGTGTTACAGAAATTAATTCTAGTGATTCAGGTTTTTCTTTATATAATTTTATTATTTTATTCATTTCTGAGTTACGCGGATCGTCAGCCCCATAACCATCAAATCCTGCCATATAAATTTGTTTTGCACAACCAGCTGTTATGACTGCCAAAGCATAACTAAAAACTAGTGAATTTGGTATTACACAGGAACATGAATTAAAATCAAATTCCCCGGGAATTACTTGAATTGCATAGTCTAGTATTTTATTTACTCCTAATTGTTCAAGCTGATATTCATCAAATAATTTTTTATGAGTTATTAGTTCTTGCGGTAATTTTGCATATTCATTTATATCTGCAAGGATACGTATTGGATGACAAGCAATTCTGTATTTTATAAAATCCTGAGGAAGTTCAGACTGTGCATTTAGAGCTATTACAACTAAGTCCTTTTCTTTGATAAACCTTTCCAATGCCAGTTTATGTTTCTTTACACCAGGACCAGTACCAAGAAGTAAAACATCACGTTTATTTAATATAGTTTTGGGTTCCCAGTTTCCAATGTCTTCAGTAGAATTTAAAATTCGACTAGAATCTAAATTTTTAATATTAAATTTCTTCCCTCCACTATTTTTAAGATATTTAAGTGCGCTAATAATATCCTCATCCGTATAACGTGAATCACTCAGCATTTCTTGTACATATGTTGGGTGTATACCATATTTTCCTGATAAATAATAATAAGGATTTGTCCCCCATAAACATCTAGTTTTTAAAGGAACAAAAAAACTATTTATTAATTTCATTAAGGGTAAAATATTTATTGGTTTATCACGTATATCAGAAATTTCTATCATTAATTCTTCAGTTTTCGCATTCCCTGGTCCTCTTCCCATTCCAGTTACAGTCGAATCTACCCAATGAACTTTATTCTGAATAGCAACTAGTGTGTTAGATAATGCCAATCCTTTATTGTCATGAGTATGGATGCCAATCTCATTTTCCCAATATTTACGTAATGATTTAATAATTTTTTGCACATCACTAGGATTTAGACTGCCCATACTATCCGCAAAATATAAAACATTAAAATCACATTCTTTTGCTGCTTTAGCTAATTTTTCTATATTTATATAACTACTTTCAGCTATTTGCATTATATTTATTATTACTTCATAGCCAAGTTCCTTCAACTTTTCAATCACAGGGAAAATTAAATAAAATTCATCCATATGGCAGGCTAATCTTACTATATCTACTCTCGATTTATCTTTTTGAAGTGGCATAAGCTTTTCAATTATTTCTATTTGTGTGCTTCCATTAATCAGTTCACTGGCATTTATCATGACTGCTATTTTTAATGATTCAGGAATTATTAAACTAGAGAGGTATGCTTCTGTTGTAAAAGCATTAGGCCCCTTAAAACCATTATTTATAGAAGACCTAAATCCTAATTCAACTACATCTACTCCACAAAGTTCCATAGCAATCAAGTACTCATTGACTACCTCAGCAGGGAAATCCCATGAATTATAATATCCACCATCTCTTAAAGTACAGTCAAGAACTTTAATCATTATTATCACCTATATCCTTTTGTATGAATCAATCATTGAAAAACTTGATTTATTAATAATTTCACATCCATTATTTAACGCAAATATTGCTAATGAATAGTGCCCATAATATGTCAAGTAAGTAGTGTCCATTAACTCTAGCATAGTCATTTTTTTTTCTCTCTCTGGATTTTTAAATAAAATAACTTTTTCTGAATTACCGTAAAAGTGCCTATAAGTTATTTCCACATCATTAGTTATCTGATTTACACTTACATCATTATGGAAACTTAAGTCTGCTCCTACAATATAAATCTTTTCATACTTAGCTAGTACAGAGAAATAGACTGCATATATAAGAACGTTACAAGAAGGTGGTGTTATTATTTTATTTGAGTATAACTTCGCTGCTATTTGAATATTTAAATATAATCCTATAGCAGAGATATCTATTAGTTTAAATGGCAATATTTTCACATTACTATTGCTTATTTTTTTTTCTATATACTTAACATTTGAATTAATAGGTAATAATAGTTGCATTTCCCATGTTATTCTATTCAAGATTTCAAATAAATATTCGCGTCTTTCTACTAATTTCCTATCAGCCTTTTCATTCCAAAAATAATTATCTAATAAGATATATTTTTGAGGTTTAATTTTAAAAAAAATCTCATTTTCTGCAAAATGATTAACTGATATAAAATCTGCTGATCCTATATTTGAGTAAATAAAATCAACATCATTTGTAAGCGATGGACCGTTGCCTATTACAATTATATTTTTTTTGGTTTTATACAGTTTAATTGTTTTAATTTTAATACCATTACTTATTAAATATTTTAAATATAATGGTAACAGTAAAATATATAGCGAAAGTGTTTTTAAAATTTTTGTGGTTAACTTATATATATTGTTTCTCATTTGAATTCATTTATAATATCAATTATGTAATTTATATCAGAGTCTTGCAAATGTGACCCTATTGGTAAAGATAGAAGTTCTTTATGCAATAACTCAGTTATTGGCAAACTAAGTTCATTAAATTGACCATAAGCCTTTTGTTTATGAGGCGGTATTGGATAATGTATTAACGTCTGTATATTTTTTTCACTTAAATATTCCTGAAGTGAATTCCTTTTATTTGTTCTAATAACAAACAAATGCCATACATGTGCATTTTTATTTAAAACACTCGGTAGCGTTATTGATTCATTTTTGATTAGTGATAAGTATTTTTCTGCAATTTGCCGTCTATACTCAATTTCATTATCTAGGTATTTTAGTTTTACATTTAAAATAGCAGCTTGGATTTCATCTAATCGACTATTGACGCCTAAAAAAACATTTGTATATTTTTCTTTTGAGCCATAATTCCTCAAGCTTCTAAGAACTTCATTTAGTTCATCACAATTAGTAGTTATGGCACCTCCATCACCCAATGCGCCTAAATTTTTTCCAGGATAAAAACTAAATCCTGAAGCGTCCCCTAAATTGCCTGTTTTTTTAGTTCCTAATATTGCACCATGTGCTTGAGCTGAGTCTTCTAGCACTAAGAGATTAAAATCATTAGCTAATTGAATGACCCCTTCCATATCTGCAATTTGTCCATAAAGGTGCACTGGTAAAATTACTTTAGTTTTTGAAGTTATTGCTTTAATGATATTTTTTTTTGATATATTATAAGTTTTATCATCTGGCTCTACTAATATAGGATTAAGATTATTTGTGGTTATTGCCATAATCGACGCTATATATGTATTAGCTGGTACAATAACTTCATCACCATCTTTCAGTTTACCCATTTCTTTCCATGCCTTTAAGGTAAGAGTTAAAGCATCCAGACCATTCCCTACACCTATAGTATATTTACTGCCACAATAATTAGCGAAATTTTCTTCAAACCTTTCTAATTGCTCTCCTTGTATATACCGACCTGAATCTATCACACATTGGCAAACTTTTTTGATTTCTTCACTATATTGATTATTTATTTTTTGTAAATCTAGAAATTGTATCACTATTTATTTCCTTCATTTAGAAACCTAATAATTTTAGCTGGATTGCCTACAACTACTGCATCACTTGGTACATTATAAGTTACAACAGCTCCAGCTCCAACCATTGCCCTCTCTCCTATGCATATACCAGGTAATATTGTAGAATTAGCACCTAAAGATGCACCTTTTTTTATGATTGTTTTAGGGTAAAAATCTAAATAATTTTGTGATCGAGGTAGTTTATCATTTGTAAATGTTACATTAGGTCCAATAAAAACATTATCTTGTACTTCTATCCCATCCCATATGTAAACACCTGATTTAATTGTAACATTATCACCTATCAAGACCTCATTCTCTATAAATGTATGAGCACAAATATTGCAATTTATTCCTATTTTTGCATTCGGTAGCACAACAGAAAATTGCCATATGCGAGTTCCATCGCCTATATTTTTTGTTTGCACATCACTTAGTTCATGTATAAAGACCATTTCAAATACCTTCTATAAATTCTTGATAAATACGAATATAATCGTTTTCCTCATAAACTTGATCTGCTAAAACCAATAAAATACAATCTGGTGAAAAATCATACATTTCACGCCACATTCCAGGTCCTATATAGAGACCTTGTGACGGATTATCAAGAAGTATCTCTACTCTTTCTTTACCATCATCTAATATAAATTTACAACTTCCAGACAAAGCGATTGCAACTTGCTGTAGTGATTTATGTGCATGAGATCCTCTCATTACACCTAGCTTAGTATTGAATAAATAATAAACTCGTTTTATTTCAAAAGGGATATTTTTATCATACTCTATTGCTACTAATGATCCTCGCTCGTCTCCAAGCTTTTGTAATTGAATTAATTCAATTCGCATAATTTCACCTATCTAAAACTATAATTAAAGTAAACATATTTAATTGATATGTTTTATTTTACGAAAAATTCTAATGCAATATTTTGGGTTTCTTCACGATAAGAATAACCTATTTTGCTTAAATACATATCTATGTCTTCATCTTTATTTTCAAAACCGCATAATACTCTACCGTAATCCGCACCATGACTGCGATAGTGGAATAATGTAATATTACAAGAAGATCCTAATGTTTCCAAGAATAAAACTAAAGCCCCTGATGCCTCAGGAAATTCAAAACTAAAAATCTTTTCTTTTATCTTTTGATTAACCCTACCCCCCATCATATATCTTAAATGAGTTTTAGTCATATCATTATTAGATAAATCAGTAGCATTAAGGTTATTTTTTGTGAACAAATTTAAAATTTCATTTTTCTCAGTCAATCCATTCATTAATCTAATACCAACGAATATTTTTGCATCATTCTTTTGATCTTTAGCTAATTTTGAATAACGGTAACTAAACTCAGTTACAGATCTATTACCTAAAATTTTGCAAAATCTAAGAAAACTTCCTTTTTCTTCAGGAATAGTTACCACAAATAACGCCTCTCTTTGCTCACCAATTTCTGCTCGTTCAGAGACGTATCTAAGCGTATGAAAGTTCATGTTTGCGCCAGATAAAACATGGACAAGATTTTTTTTTGTTATATTATTTTGTTGAACATATTTTTTTAATCCAGCTAGTGCTAATGCGCCTGAAGGTTCACCAACTGCTCTGACATCGTCAAAAATGTCTTTTAATGCTGCGCATATTTCATCACTATCAACTAATGTAACATCATCCAAAAATTCTTTGCATAACCGAAAAGTTTCATCACCAATGCGTTTTACTGCCACACCCTCAGCAAAGAGGCTGACTCTTTCCAATGTGGTTGGTTGATTAGCATCGAAAGCAGCTTTGAGACATGCAGCATCTTTTGGCTCAACCCCAATCACTTTAATATGTGGCATTAGTTGCTTTATTAAAACAGAGACACCTGCCGCTAGCCCACCGCCGCCTACTGGCACGAAAATCATATCTAAGTGAGCATATTGCTGAATCAACTCAAGGCCTATTGTTCCTTGGCCTGCTATCACAGCTGGACTATCAAAGGGTGGAACAAATGTCATTTGGTCTTTTTGTGCTTTTTCTATTGCATATGCTTTAGCTTCATCAAAGTTAGCACCATGTAATACGACTTTACCCCCAAAGTTTTTTACTGCATCAATTTTAATATCAGGAGTGACTTTAGGCATTACAATAATAGGCTTAAGGCCTAAATTTTTACCTGCAAGAGCCACACCTTGGGCATGATTACCAGCAGATGCGGTAATAATACCACGGGCTTTCTCTTCATCACTTAGCTGCGACATCATGGCATAAGCACCGCGAATTTTGAAACTATGCACAGGCTGGTTATCTTCTCTTTTCACAAGGATTGTATTGCCTAATCTTTCTGAAAGCTTAGGCATTTCTTGAAGTTCAGTTTTTTTCGCCACTTCATAAATAGGAGCACATATTATCGCTCTTAAGTACTCTTCTGGTGTCGGTTTATCACCTAATCGCTCTTGCTTAGCCAAAACTAGCCTCCAAGTTTTGATTTATCACGCACGGCACCTTTATCCGCACTTGTTGCAAGAGAAGCATAAGCTTTCAGAGCAAAGGAAACTTCACGTTGGCGGCTCGCTGGCTTCCAAGCATTTTCGCCTTTTGCAATTTCTGCATTGCGACGTTCCGTTAGTTCATCGTCACTAATGGCTAAATTAATTGTACGGTTTGGGATATCAATTTCTATAATATCCCCCTCTTTGACAAGAGCTATATTTCCACCGCTAGCAGCCTCTGGAGAGACATGACCAATGGATAATCCCGATGTACCACCAGAGAAACGGCCATCTGTAATAAGAGCGCATGCTTTACCTAAGCCCATAGATTTTATATATGTTGTAGGATAAAGCATTTCTTGCATTCCAGGCCCACCTTTGGGTCCTTCATAGCGGATAACAACAACATCACCTGCTATAACCTCTCCCCCTAAGATAGCTTTGACAGCATCATCTTGGCTTTCATAGACTTTAGCTGGCCCTTTAAATTTAAGAATTTCTTCATCTACGCCTGCGGTTTTAACTATACAACCAGCATCAGCTAAATTACCTGCTAGAACAGCAAGTCCACCATCTTGACTATAAGCATATTGTTTTTCGCGAATACAACCATTTTGTCTATCATCATCCAATGTATCGAATCTACAATCTTGCGAAAATGCTTCTGTAGTTCTAATTCCTGCTGGGCCCGCTCTAAAGAAAGATTTAATATGCTCATCTTGCGTTAATTTTATATCATAGGCTTTCAGTTGTTCAGCCATGGTTGTTCCTAGTACAGTGTGAACATTAGTATCTAATAGGCCTGCCCTATCCAATTCACCAAGTATTCCCATCACCCCACCAGCTCTGTGTACATCTTCCATATGATATAACTGTGTACTTGGTGCCACTTTACACAAATGTGGTACTTTTCTAGACATTCTATCAATATCTTCCATGGTAAAATCAACGTCACCTTCTTGAGCGGCAGCGAGTAAATGAAGAACCGTATTAGTCGATCCTCCCATCGCGATATCCAAGGCCATAGCATTTTCAAATGCAGCCTTCGTAGCAATAGTTCTAGGCAACGCAGTCAGATCGTTTTCTTCATAATAACGCTTAGTTAATTCAACTATTCTCTTTCCTGCATTAATAAACAATGATTTTCTATCAGCATGAGTCGCGAGCATTGAACCATTACCTGGTTGTGATAAACCTAATGCTTCTGTGAGACAGTTCATAGAATTAGCAGTAAACATTCCAGAGCAAGATCCACATGTTGGACAAGCAGAACGTTCTATGGCGTTACTGTCTTCATCACTAACATTAGGATTAGCGCTTTGCATCATTGCATCAACTAGATCGAGTTTAATTATTTTATCAGAGAGTTTTGTTTTTCCGGCTTCCATAGGTCCACCAGAAACAAAAATTACAGGAATATTTAATCTCATTGCTGCCATTAGCATCCCAGGAGTGATTTTATCGCAGTTTGAAATACATACCATTGCATCTGCACAATGCGCATTAACCATATATTCCACAGAGTCAGCAATAAGCTCTCTAGAGGGAAGCGAGTAAAGCATTCCACCATGTCCCATGGCAATACCATCATCAACAGCAATCGTATTAAATTCTTTAGCCACGCCACCAGCAGCTTCAATTTCACTTGCTACTAGCTTACCTAAATCTCTTAGATGCACGTGACCTGGTACAAATTGAGTAAAAGAATTTACTACTGCAATGATAGGTTTACCAAAATCATCATCAGTCATTCCTGTTGCACGCCATAAAGCGCGAGCACCAGCCATATTGCGGCCATGAGTAGTTGTTGCTGAACGATAAACTGGCATGTCATCACTCCATTAGTAAAATATATTGTTATGTTATCTATGTGACTAAATAAAATCACATTTATTCTAAAATATCTGTATCAGTAATTTAGGTAAAAACTTATCTAAATATAATAACAAATTAAGGCGTAGTTGCATAGAATAGAAAATAAATTAATACCCCAATTAATTTTATCATTCTAAATAATCACTATTCGATGTAAATCATCCACACCAATGCTAGATTGATTGTACCTGTGCATTTGAAAATATCATCGGAATAACTTAGCTATGTTTGTTTTAGACCTTTAAGAGGTGATTTAGAAATGTGCTTTTGATAACTAACTCATAAGTGATTAACAATCACATTCTTACACTATAATCAGACCTAGTGACTGGATACATATGATTTTGAAATTGGCATATAGATTTTATGCTAAAGCCACTTTAAGTTGCAGGTACGGATATTATCCTAATGCCCATTCTGTGAGTGTTTAGCATTAGTAAAACCTGCATTATTATTTCCATTGGGTATAATAGTCCCACTCAAACTCATACAATTACCAAGAGTTTAATAGAAAAGCCAGATGAAATTTCATCAAATTATGTGGCAGAAAAAAATTAGACTAAATTTATAACTGTCTGCTAAATTTTGCTTTATTTTAAAAAAGTTCCCAATGTTTTGTTAAGTTTTTGATGTATTTTCGTCAACTTAAGTCTATATAATATTTTGAATAAGCCTAAAGTGAAACTTAATGTGTTCAGCACGCTTTCCACCAAACCTAAAAAATCAATTAAAATCAATATCTTTTTTTTAAAGCTTTTCTCAAAATGTAACAAAAATTTCATTTCAAATATTTGACACTCAAGTCGAAGCGTTAAACAATATATGCACAACTTAAATGAGTTAAGTTGCTTTGTAATAAAAAAAAGTGGTTTCTCCTCTTTTTTTATTGGTTTATTTGCCTGATTTTGTTTTATAAAACTAATTTTTAAAACAGTACATTAAGCAAATAGAAACTATTTAATACTACATGGAAGAATAGATTATGTTTAATCGTAAAATATTAGCAGTTGCTATCACATCTTTATTAGTAAGTTCTGCAGCAAATGCGGCTGAAATCTACAACAAAGACGGAAATAAAATACAATTAAAAGGTATGGTTGAGGCTAAATACAATTTTAGAGATAAAAAAACACCTACTGCACCTAATCAAAGTGTTGATAAACATGTCAATGAGGATAAAACTGTCGCTAGATTAGGATTCATAGGTGAAACTCAAATTAATAGTCAGTTAACTGGGTATGGTATCTTTGAATATCAGTTTGCAGCCGGTTCTGCTGAAGAAGATGAAACTCGTTTAGCATATGCAGGTCTTAAATATGCGAACATGGGCTCATTAGACTTTGGCCGTAACTACGGTGTCATAAGACATATCCGTGATTTTACTGACCAAGCGGCTGTGTTTGGTGGTGATGGCTTTGGTGGAGACACAGATATTTTCTTAACTGACAGAGCTTCAAGTGTTGCTACTTATACTAACCATGATTTCTTTGAAACAGTAAAAGGGTTGGATTTCTATCTTCAATACCAAGCAGAGGATACTTCTGCTGATGCAGGTAAAGATCTTTATAAACAGCATGGTAACGGCTTTGCTATCGCATCGACATATCACCATGATCAATCTGGATTAGGTTTAGGTGCTACCTATGCGCACAGTGACAGAACTTCAGATCAAAAAGCATTCGGAAATAATTCTAGTAAAAATGCTGAAATGTGGGGTATAGCTGCAAACTATGATGCAAACAACATTTATGTAGGTTTGAGCTGGGCACAATCAAATAATATGTTACCTGTAATAGGTTACAATGGCCTTGAAGAATTTGCACCTAAAACACGTGGCTTTGAAGCGGTAGCAAACTACCACTTTGATTTTGGATTAACGCCAAGCATTGCATATAATCAATTACGAGCACGTCATTTAACGTCAAATGGCGCTGGTGTTGACAGCCCAACTAATGCCAATCTCCAAAAATATGTTTCTATTGGTGCAAAATATGACTTCAATAAAAACATGGACATGGCTGCAGGCTACAAAATCAATTTAGTCGATAAAGATGCTCAGTTTAGTCAAAATGCGCAAATTGCTACAGACGATCAAATTGAGATGAGATTAACCTATACGTTCTAATTTTTACATTTGAAATATCCTAATATTTCAAATACTTCTACTTGGTTTATTCAATAATAAGGCAGCGCTGAGCTGCCCTATTATTTTCTCATCTTAGTTATATAGATAAAAAAATAAGCATTTTGAATGAAGTAGTTATAGAGACACAGATATGATATTTATGTTTCTCTTAATTAAGCTTCAACTCTTCATGGTTGATAAGTAAATCAAAAATGTTCATGTACAGCTAATCATAATTACCAACCTTTTCATTTAAGCTAAAGAATTTTACTCTTCATTCCAAGAACGCCCATCTCTTGCTATCATAGCCACAGAAGCAACTGGTCCCCATGTCCCAGCCTGATAATGCTTAGCTGACTCATTTTCCGCTTTCCATGCATCCATAATAGAATCAACCCATTTCCAAGCTTCTTCCACTTCATCACGTCTGACAAATAGCGCTTGGATTCCACGCATGGTCTCTAATAATAGACGCTCATACGCATCAGCAATATGTTCTTGATGGAAGGTTTCGGAAAAACTCAAATCCAGTTTAGTGGTTTGCAATCGGTGTTTATGCTCTAATCCAGGGATCTTATTTAGAATTTGAATTTCGATTCCTTCATCTGGCTGCAAGCGGATAATTAATTTATTTGGGGGGAGCTGTTGGTAAGAATCGCTGAATAAATTAAGTGCCGGATTTTTAAAGTAAATAACCACTTCAGATGCTTTAGCAGGTAAGCGCTTACCTGTGCGTAAATAAAATGGTACACCAGCCCAACGCCAATTATCAATATCTACACGGATAGAAACGAAAGTTTCCGTATCACTTTTGGTGTTAGCGCCCTCTTCTTCTAAGTATCCTGGTACTTTTTTACCTTGTACAAAACCAGCAGTATATTGACCTCGAACCGTGTTTTCATGCACATTCGTTCTATCAATTCGTCTTAATGAACGTAATACCTTCACTTTCTCATCCCGAATTCTGTCAGCGGTTAAGTCCGCAGGAGGAGTCATAGCTATCATAGTCAATATTTGCAGTAAATGGTTTTGGACCATATCTCGCATTTGACCGGCTTGATCGAAATATCCCCAGCGCCCTTCAATGCCCACTTCTTCTGAGACTGTTATCTGCACATGATCAATAGTCTTATTATCCCAATTATTCGCAAATAAGGGATTGGCGAATCGTAGGGCTAAAAGATTCAGCACGGTTTCCTTACCCAAATAGTGATCTATTCTATAAACCTGTTTTTCGGTAAAATATTCAGCAACTTGATCGTTAATCTGGATAGAGGAAGCAAGATTTGTTCCTAATGGTTTTTCCATAACAACACGCGCTGGCTCAAAATTCAATTTGGCCTTGCCTAAACCTTTACAAATAGCCCCAAATGTTGTGGGCGGCATAGCAAAATAATTAATTGTTATTCTATTTTTTTGATCTAACATTTTGCCTAGTTTAGTGAAATTGTCCGTCTCATTTACATCAAGATTACAAAAATCTAAACGATTTGAAAGTGATTGCCATATTGACTCATCAAAATTTTTAACAAAAATAGCTAAAGCTTCTTTAAGAAAAGCTTTAAAGTCATCGCCACTCCAATTCGCTCTGCCTACACCAATAATTCGTGTTTCAGGATGAATATAGCCTGCTTTTTCTAATTGATATAAAGAGGGTAATAATTTTCTACGAGAAAGATCCCCTTTCGCGCCAAAAATCACCAGATCACAGGCCTGAGCGACGGAATTATCAGTCATATTTACTCCAGATATTTGATGGTTTTAAGTATATAAAATAATTGAAAAAACAATAAATAAAGCTAGATAATAACGCTAAGTCACAATCAAGCAAAATGTGTAGATTCGTTTTTGTTAACTCTGTTATCTAAAAAATATTATTGTTGAATTTTACCATGCATTTATACAGGAATTAATTTTTTTTGACAAATAGTTAAAACCTAAAAAATTTCTATTCGATTAAACACTATGAACTACAAATCTTGTAAACTAAAAAACTAGCAATCTTTGCTGAGTTAATTAAACATTTCTGATATACTTTAATTAAGCAATAAATAGAAGCTTAAAACCAGCTTCACTTCATATAGAGTCGGTTTTTCAAAAATACTCAAGAACATAAACGAAATTCAAACTATCTAGTTAATTAGTCAACTATTGATTAATTGCTTAAATACATACTTTTTACGTGAAAGGTGGTACTGCACCAATGCAAGTAAGCATTTTAAATTGCAATCAAAAAACGGCTAATAAGCAATTACGTTGGTTATGCGTATCGCCCTATCTTTTTATTGCATTGCTTACCGCAGGCATCTCTTTGCCTGTTGCCGTTAGTTTGATGAACGATAGCAGCATCCAAACTGTTCCTGGTAAATCTCAGCCCTACCCATCAAAAAAATATTCTTTTACGGATTTAATCCAAGCTTTTACCTCTAACCTCATTTTAAATGAATTGTTGGGAATTCATTCTTCTTTTAAACATAACCCCTCAGTCGAAAATTACTCAAATAGTGCCTTGAGCCGTAAACCATTAGATAGTCGACATGTCTATTATCTAAATACAAACAATCAAATCCAAGCTAAAATAGCACATTATTTTTCTATTAATTTTTATCAAAGTGGGGCTATTTCTTCATTTAGCTCTGCTCAATTCTCATCTCATCCTAGGGTTATCTATTTTACTGTTGCCTCTTGGTTAACTCTCCTTTTCTCTAATAACTCACAGTATTAAATCATCCTCTTAATTGACTTGTTACGTCTATAATATGATTGTGACGAACTTTAGATATTACATGACTCTCAATCTATTAGTGCTGACGCAATTTTATTGACTTCATGTGTTTACTAGATAAGTAATGTTTAGATTTATTTGAATTTCCTTGTTCATTGAATAAATTTCTAAAGATAGAGACACCGACAAAGCTTAACAAGTAATTTAGTCAATTTTAAGGATCTTCGTTCTATTGAATGAAAACCAGTAAATAAACAGATCTCTTAATATGCGAACAATTTTTATTTATAACATCCTTGATTACAGTAAAAACCAATAGACTAATAAATAGACTAATACTGTGATCTCTCAATAAAAAGAAGGTATTTATGTTAGGTGCAATGCTCACAAAAATTTTTGGTAGTAAAAATGATCGCCTCATCCGCAAAATGAGAAAATCAGTTGAACAAATCAATCAACTAGAATCACAAATGCAAGCGTTAACTGATGAAGAACTCAAAGCAAAAACTACTGAGTTTAAAGAAAAAATAGCTGCTGGTAAATCTTTAGATAATTTACTCATTGAAGCTTATGCAGTTGTTCGTGAAGCAAGTACCCGTGTTTTCAAAATGCGCCATTTTGATGTTCAAATGCTAGGGGGAATGGTCTTAAATACTCGCTCTATAGCTGAAATGAGAACAGGTGAAGGTAAAACCCTTACAGCTACACTTCCAGCATACCTTAATGCTCTTACAGGCAGAGGCGTTCATATTGTGACGGTTAATGATTATCTTGCCAAGCGTGATGCAGAAAATAATCGTCCACTATTTGAGTTCCTTGGTCTTACTGTTGGGGTCAATGTTCCAGGTATGCCCGCCCAAGTCAAACGCGCAGCCTATGCTGCTGATATTACTTATGGAACTAATAACGAATTTGGCTTTGATTATCTTAGAGATAACATGGTGTATAGTAAATCTGAAAGAGTCCAACGCGATCTCTATTATGCGTTAGTCGATGAAGTTGACTCAATTTTAATAGACGAAGCGAGAACACCTTTAATTATTTCAGGCCCTGCTCAAGATAGCTCTGAAATGTACATCAAAATTAATACACTTATTCCCCACTTAATACGCCAAGATAAAGAAGACAGTGAAGAGTATCAAGGTGAAGGAGATTTTTCAGTAGATGAAAAATCTAAACAGGTTAATTTTACTGAAAGAGGTCTTGTAAAAGTCGAGGAATTACTTGAAAAAGAAGGGATATTAGCCGAAGGGGAATCACTCTATTCACCAAGTAATTTAATTCTTATGCACCATGTTTTGGCTGGCCTTCGTGCACACGTTCTTTTTGCCAAAGATGTTGATTATATAGTTAAAGATGGACAAGTTATTATTGTTGATGAACACACGGGACGTACAATGGATGGTAGACGCTGGTCTGAAGGGCTTCACCAAGCAGTAGAAGCTAAAGAGGGTGTTAAAATTCAAAATGAAAACCAGACGCTTGCCTCTATAACATTCCAAAACTATTTCCGCCTTTATGAAAAATTAGCGGGTATGACAGGTACAGCAGATACAGAAGCATTTGAGTTCAGATCAATATATGGACTTGATACCGTAGTCATTCCAACTAATCGGCCGATGGCAAGGATTGATATTACCGATTCAATCTATATGACCGAAGAAGAAAAAATTCTTGCTATTATTAAAGATATTGAAACAAGACGAGCAAATGGTCAACCTATCTTAGTCGGTACAGCTTCGATTGAAAAATCAGAACTTGTGTCTAACGCTTTGAAAAAAGCCAAAATACCTCATAGTGTTCTCAATGCAAAATTTCATGCACAGGAAGCAGAAATCATCGCTGAAGCTGGTAAACCTGGTACAGTAACTATTGCAACTAATATGGCTGGACGTGGTACTGATATTGTCCTTGGAGGCAGCTTGCAGGTTGAATTAGCAAAATACCCTGAAGCAACTGAGGTGGAAATTGAAAAAATTAAATCTGATTGGCAAGTAAGGCACGATGCGGTCCTTGCATCCGGCGGGTTACATATAATAGGTACTGAACGTCATGAATCACGCCGAATAGATAACCAACTAAGAGGTCGTGCTGGTCGTCAAGGGGATAAAGGTTCATCACATTTTTATCTCTCTATGGAAGATAATTTAATGCGTATTTTTGCCTCTGACAGAATGGTCGGATTTATGAAAAAATTAGGCATGGAGTACGGTGAATCAATAGAGCATCCACTTATTGCCAAATCAATTGCAAATGCACAGCGTAAGGTAGAGAGTCGTAACTTTGATATCCGTAAACAGCTGTTAGAGTTTGACGATGTCGCCAACGATCAGCGCCGCGCAATTTATACCCAACGTAACGACTTACTCGATTTAGAAGATGTGAGCGAGACTATCACTAATATTAGAGAAGATGTCATCAGAAGCGTTGTACATTTTTATATTCCCCCTCAGTCCCTTGAAGAAATGTGGGATATAGCTACACTTGAATCAAAATTAGCCTCTGATTTTGGAATTGTTCTTCCTATTAGCCAATGGCTTGAAGAAGATAAAACGCTTGACGATGAAGCATTGATTGAGAAAATCCTTGCTGCATTAATTGAAAAATACCAAGAAAAAGAGTCTATTGTTGGTGCTGATGCAATCAGACAATATGAACGCAGTATCATGTTAAGTACACTAGATAATCTTTGGCGTGAACATTTGGCTTCTATGGATCATTTACGTCAAGGTATACATCTACGTGGCTATGCTCAAAAAGATCCTAAACAAGAGTATAAAAGGGAATCTTTTTCTATGTTTTCGTCTATGCTTGAGGCATTAAAGTTTGACGTGGTATCAACTTTAAGTAAAGTACAAGTTAGTCGCCCTGAAGAAGTTGAAGCGGTAGAAGCCTTAAAAAAAGAAGCCACTGAAGCGTTAATGAAGCAACAACAAACTTCACATGATATGGCAAGTGAACAAAATTCTCAGCAAAGCCATAAACCTTTAATGGTTGGTGAAGAGGGTAAAGTGGGACGAAACGATCCTTGTCCTTGTGGCTCAGGAAAAAAATACAAACAGTGCCATGGTAAAATTTAAATAATGAAACATAAACATATTACTGTACTTATTAAACAATTAAGTCTAATTAAGCTTTGTATCGTAATATGTTTAAGATCCTATATTAATATTTATTGTTTAATGGTAACAGTAAAGTTATTAGGATCTTATCCAGTTTCTACTTATATTAGTTAACTTTGAACCATTTAGTTAAAGTAACCATTTATTTGGCCGGTTCCAAATATTCTATAAGTAACTGAAGATTTTCCTCGCCACGATAGAAGTTAATGTCTAATTTAAATACGGAATGTATTTTATGAACTGACCTATCTGGCCAAATGGTATTATCCACATTAAATGCAATCGCATCAATCAAAATACCTGGCAATAGATCAGTAGTAGATGTAATTGGCTCAAGCACTAATTTAAGATGTTTATCTTTTAATAATTTTTGGTTAAGGACTTTAAATGTTCCTTCAAACATAGGTTCATTGAATCCTTGTCCCCATGGTCCTGCGGATTTTATCTTTTTCGCAACATCTAAATCAAATAGCACTTTGGGTAATTTGCCATCAATAATAATCTCTTCTTTAAAAACAGAAGGATCAACTGAATTAATTAAGATTTGATTAAATATATCCTTGAAAAGAAAGAAATGTGCTTTTTTAATTGTTAATCCAGCTGCCATAGCATGTCCACCAAATTTTTCCATTAACCCGGGATGTTTTGTCTGCATAGCCTCCAAAATATCTCTTAAATGTATTCCGCTGATAGAACGACCAGACCCTTTTAAAAAATCTTTTTCATCCGATGGAGCAAAAGCAAATACTGGCCGTCCAATTTTTTCTTTTATTCTGGATGCAATTAATCCAATAATGCCTTGATGCCATTCTTCATGGTAGAGGCTAACACCATATTGATTATCTAAATCATCCTGCAGTATGGATTGGCATTGAACTAATGCCTCTGACTGCATTACTTGTTCAATTGCTTTACGCGATTCATTTAATGCATCTAACTCTTCAGCGAGAGCGATGGCTTGATTTGGATCATTACATATTAAAAGTTCAACTCCGACTGACATATCATCTAAACGCCCTGCGGCATTCAATCTTGGTCCTAACGTAAAACCTAAATCTCTTGCATCAATTCGGTTCATATCCTTCTTAGCAACTTGTAGTAAAGCAGCGATGCCTGGGCGACAAAAACCAGCTTTGATTCTTTGGAGCCCGTGGAAAACTAATATTCGGTTATTTTCATCCAGCGAAACCAAGTCAGCCACCGTACCTAAAGCAACAAGATCTAAAAAAGAAGCCAGATTTGGCTCAGGAATGTTATTTTTATCAAAGTATCCAATATTACGTAAAAATGATCTAAGAGATAACATCAAGTAAAAACAGACACCAACACCTGCTAAATTTTTAGATGGAAAATGGCTGGTTTGTAAATTGGGATTAATAATAACATCCGGCTCGGGTAATGTATCAGGCGGTAAATGGTGATCGGTAACAATAACTTTTATTCCTAGTTCTTTAGCCCTAGCAATTCCATCAAATGCACTTACCCCATTGTCTACAGTCAAAATTAATTTCGTACCTAAACGAAATGCTTCATCAACTAATCCCGGAGTTAGCCCATAGCCATCTTTAAATCGACTTGGAATAAGGTAGCGAACATTTTTTGCACCAAAAGCGTTAAGAGCAAGAATTGCCAGTGCAGTACTTGTCGCACCATCAGCATCGAAATCACCCACTACGGCGATTTGAAAATTGTTTGTTATTGCATCAGCTAAAAGAGATGCTGCTAGCTCAGATGAGTCTAACAAATTAGGTGAGTGAATATTTGTTAGAAGAGGTAATAATGTCTTGCTATTATCGCCTCTTGCTTCGTATAAACTAAAAATAAAATCATTTAATATGCTATTTTTGTCTACATTAGCCCAATGTTCAACACCATGTAAATTAGCCAAAAAAACATTCTTTCGGAGAACTATATCCATTTTTTTCTTTTATTATCGTTGAGTTAAGCTATATGCTTGATAACTGAAAATTTATTTACAATAATTATCAGTAAAACTATTCTTCGGCATTTATTAAGTATTGTTATAAATTAGTTTCACTACCAGAACGCGGGTTATAGTACAAAATACTTCTCAAATATAAAGACATGATAAGCCCAATGCTTATAGAAAAAGCTGTTCCAAAATAGTTATGGTATGTGTTTGCATTAGTCATACCTGCGGTTAAAAATAAAAAAACCACACCTATCAGTGAGATTGAAATTGAGGGTTTGTCAATTCTAATTAGCCAAGCAAAATAAATTAGTGCAGCTGGATAAAGCAGTAATGAGATAATACCTAAAATACCATAAGTCAAAATTGCCTGAATAAATTCATTATGAACTTGATTTAATCCTTTAATTATTGAAGAATTAGCGGTCATTCCAATCTCTTTAATTATTTCGACTGTCGTATCCTTTCCATGGCCTAACCAAAAATCAGTCTTAATAAATTGTATGCTCTCCGACCACATATGGAGCCTTGCTCCAACTGATGTATTAGCCCCATTAGCGCCCAACTCAATAAATTTTTTAATTTCAACCATGGCCATTTCAATTCGTTGAAGTCCATTATTTAAAATTCCTTGTCCAAAGAAAGAAAGCAACAGGATCAAACCAAAAAATATGATGACAATTATAGTAATGGATTTTAATGTGATTTTTTTCCTGTAAATTACAAAAAGAGAACTAATCATTAAAAACGCTAACCAAACTATATAAAAATAAGATCCTCGAACTCCAATATTAAAAATTGTTAATAATATAAGCAGACTATTGCACCATCCTAATAATTGCCACCATTTATTATTCAGATTTTGGAGCATCAAAATATGAATTGAAAGAGATACAATTGATATTCCCGCAGCCCAAGGAATTTGATTGGTGCCAAAACTGATGTTTCCCCACAATACATATCCTATGATAAATGTCACAATACCAAGAGAAAAAATAGGATATGGTAAATATTTCAAATAAATAAATAAATTATTATTTACTCTAAATTTTACGAAACAAACATACATAAATAACGCAAGAATTATATTTCTAGAATGAAATGATGAAACGTCATTAAATTCATCATGATACAGCTGAATCATTAGTTTCATCCCATAGGCCACTAAATTAATAGCTAACCAAAGTTTTACGATGTGCTCAAATAAGATAATACTGCTATTTCGTGTTAATTCCCGCATAGGTTTTAAAATCTTAGCATTAAGGTGACCTAAAACACTTTGATATACAAAAAATACTGATAGTAATATTAAACTTGCACTAGCAATTTTGGTATGCAGTGGAACTAGTGCAATACTAAAAAGAGTAATTAAGCTAATTGCAGTATTTGATTTTAACTGATTATGAACTGTTTGATTTTGTAATATATTCACGATTTATTCTCTTTCTAAAAAAAGAAATGATAATTTATATTTTTTTGGTTAATTTACTTTTTTATTGAATAATAACTCAATTAATTTCTGCGAATGGGAGGATAGGCTTATGTCGTATCTAATGTGGCTATTCTGATTTTCAATTCGTATTCTTAGTTGCTCAAGATTATCTAATACCTTGCATAAACTATTTTCCTCATTTGTAACCGAAAAAATATGGCAACTTGTATGACTTAATACTTCTGTTGCACCAATATTTTCTGAAAATAAACATGGAGTTGCGCACAATACAGATTCAGGTCCGACCAAGCCAAATGGTTCATAAACAGATGCAAGAACAGTAAAGTCTGCAGCCTGATACAAAGACTCAATGTCACTTCTAAAATCATGGAATAATACAAAATCCTCTTTATACTTTGAATTATATTTACCTAGTACTATAAGTTTAATCTTGTCTCTATTTGATGATTTTTTAATACTTGAGATAATATATGGAAGCCCTTTTCTTTCGTGTCCTGATGAAGGAAAAAGTAAAATAATATCGCCATCAGACCAATTATTCTGTTGTCTTATTGACTTTCTATCATCATCATTTATCGGATGAAATACGTTATTATTAATTGGTGGATAAATTACTTTTACCTTAGATTCTTCAATTTTATATAATTCTTTTAGTTCAGCAGCCATAAGATTAGAATGTGCAATTATATATTTCGCTTTTGAATACATACGTTTTTCTAAGGCTATTTCAATTTTATCCCAAATTTTTGGTTTTTTATTAATCGCTTTTAAAAATCCAATATGTGTTCCACCGCAAATTGCAATCTCCGAACTAGTATTTCTATTACAAGCCACTAGTAAATCAATATGATACTTACGTTTATAATAATTAAGTTTAAAATTAAAAAAATGAATGCCTAATTTTCCTAATATTTTAGGTCGATTGATTATTATAGGTTTAAAATCGACAAGAGATAATAGTTTTTTATCAAATCTGGATGTTAATACAAAAGGCATAATCCCTTTTTCGTTTAATCCTTTGATCAAATCTAGTGAATAGCGTTCCATTCCCCCAGATAGAGTTAATTTTGTTACAACGATAGCAATATTCATCTATTAGGTTGCCTGTAAGATATAAAATTCAATAAATTAATTCGGAGCATTAATAAAATTTTATTTTAAGCCAATTAATCTACAGTATAATTGAGTAATTTACTCTATATATTGACACATCTGATGGTAAATCTTTCAAATATTCACAAAGAAATATATTTTAGTTATCAAATATAGGATAATCAATTCAGCTGTTAAGTCAAAAGCCTATTTTTTACAGTATATTTTTAGAACTTAATTAAATAATTTGTGGACTTAATAAGGCTCTATTAACTAGTAACTATTTACTAAAAATTCCCCTTTTAAAACGTAGATTTAATCAAATATTTCTGAGTCTTTGAATTTTTTTCCATTTTTATCTTTTTCTGATAGTATTGGAATTCCCTCATATTGCCAATTAATTTGCAATTCACCATCATCCCATGTTATACATCTTTCATATTCAGGCGAATAATAATTAGTTGTCTTATATACAAAGTCTGCTGATTCACTTAAAACCACAAATCCATGGGCAAATCCTTCTGGTATCCATAAAGATTTTTTATTTTTTTCACTTAAAATAGAACCAACCCATTTGCCAAATGTCGGTGATGCTCTTCTTAAATCAACAGCGACATCGAATACTTCACCTTTGACTACCCTAACTAATTTTCCTTGGGCATTTTTGATTTGATAATGTAGTCCTCTAAGTACTCCCTTACCACTCTTACTATGATTATCCTGAACAAAACTAACTTTATAACCTATCGCTTCTTCAAATAGCTTTTGATTATAACTTTCAAGAAAAAATCCCCTTTCATCGCCAAATATTTGGGGTGTTATTAATTTGACATCATTTATTTCTAATGCTTCTATTTGCATTCTTTTCTCCAGCTAGTCAACATTATTTACATCTATTTATATACATTTTATAAAAAAAAAGCCCGCAAGTTTTGCAGGCTCAAAGTTAATTTTAAAATATTACATCTTTTCTACTTGACCAAATGCTAATTCAACTGGGGTTGAGCGGCCAAATATTGATACAGAAACTTTTAGACGGCTTTTTTCATAATCCACTTCTTCGACTGTACCATTAAAATCAGCAAACGGACCTTCATTAACTCGAACCGTTTCACCTGGTTCAAAGAGAGTCTTAGGACGTGGCTTATCTCCGTCTTTTTGGAGTCTATTTAATATGGCATCTGCTTCTTTGTCTGAAATGGGTGCAGGTCTATCAGGTGTACCACCGATAAACCCCATCACTCTTGGGATACTCTTGACTAAATGCCAACTCGCATCGTCCATAGACATCTGTACAAGCACGTAACCTGGAAAAAACTTACGCTCACTTTTACGTCTTTGGCCCCCTTTCATTTCCACAACTTCTTCTGTTGGAACTAAAATTTCACCAAATGCATATTCCATATTATTTAATTTAATATGCTCATGTAAAGATTCTTTAACTCGGCCTTCAAAACCAGAAAATGCTTGAATAACATACCATCTCTTTTTAACTTCAGCAGTCATTTTATACTCCCACACCAAATTTAGTTATTAGCGTCACTAGACGAATTAGAATACCATCTAGTCCCCATAAGATTAGGGAAATTAGAATGGTAATTGCAGCAACAATCATTGTTGTTTGTGTTGCTTCTTTTCTTGTAGGCCAAATGACTTTTCTTAATTCAGTTCTCGACTCGCGAGCTAAATTAATAAATGATTTTCCTTTTGTGGTAAGCAATGCTAATCCTACAGCGAGGGCCATAACAGCAATGACTGCAATAATACGAACCGAAACATATTGATAGTCTCTAAAATAGATATTACCGACTATAGCGGCTGCAGCTAAAATAAAAACACCTAACCACTTAAACGTATCATTACTTCTCTCTACACTGGCTTCGTGATTAGCGATTTCTTTTTTTGCTTTTTTATCTTGTTTGACGGCATTATCCGTATTTTTTACATTTGAGCTCATTGAATATTAACCACCTAAGTTGTCGTTTATTATTAGAATATACAATTATTTTAATTTGCTAAATAAATATATATTCGAATAATAAATCAGTATAAGAAATAGGGCAACTTATTAGTTGCCCTAATAATTATTTATGCGCTGTTATTAAGCAATAACTTTCGCTACAACACCTGCACCTACTGTACGGCCACCTTCACGGATAGCAAAACGTAAGCCGTCATCCATCGCGATAGGAGCGATTAGAGTAACTACCATTTTGATGTTATCGCCAGGCATTACCATTTCAACACCTTCTGGTAATTCTACTGCACCTGTTACGTCTGTAGTACGGAAGTAGAATTGAGGACGGTAACCTTTGAAGAATGGCGTATGACGGCCACCTTCATCTTTACTTAACACGTAAACTTCTGATTCGAATTTAGTGTGAGGTAAGATTGAACCTGGTTTAGCAAGTACTTGACCACGTTGAACGTCATCACGTTTTGTACCACGTAATAAAACACCCACGTTTTCACCAGCACGACCTTCGTCAAGTAATTTACGGAACATTTCAACACCAGTACAAGTTGTTTTAACTGTGTCAATGATTCCGATGATTTCAACTTCTTCACCTACTTTAACAATTCCACGCTCTACACGGCCTGTTACTACTGTACCACGACCAGAGATTGAGAATACGTCCTCAATTGGTAATAAGAATGGACGGTCAATAGCACGCTCAGGCTCTGGAATGTATGAGTCTAACGCTTGTGCTAACTCAATGATTTTTTCTTCCCACTCAGGCACGCCTTCTAGTGCTTTAAGTGCTGAACCACGAATAACTGGTGTATCATCACCAGGGAATTCGTATTGTGAAAGTAATTCACGTACTTCCATCTCAACTAATTCTAATAATTCTTCATCATCAACCATATCACATTTGTTTAAGAAAACAAGAATGTAAGGTACACCTACTTGACGACCTAAAAGGATATGCTCACGAGTTTGTGGCATAGGACCATCTGTTGCAGCAACAACAAGGATAGCGCCATCCATTTGCGCAGCACCTGTGATCATGTTTTTAACATAGTCAGCATGTCCTGGGCAGTCAACGTGTGCATAGTGACGCGTTGGTGTGTCATATTCTACGTGAGAAGTATTAATAGTAATACCACGCGCTTTTTCTTCTGGTGCATTGTCAATCATGCTATAGTCACGTGCTTGACCACCATAAGTTTTAGCTAAAACTGTAGTGATTGCAGCAGTTAACGTTGTTTTACCATGGTCAACGTGACCGATAGTTCCGACGTTTAAATGGGGTTTCGTACGTTCAAATTTTTCTTTAGACACGGCTGTGTTCCTCTTAAAGTAGCGCAATATAAATTAGCTTAAATTGCGCAATTGAAAAATAAATAAAATTAAAATAACAAACAAATTAAAAAATTAACTTATTTGCCTCTACGAGTTTCAATGATGCCTTGTGCAATATTGGTTGGTGCTTCATTGTACTTCAAGAATTCCATTGAGTACGATGCACGTCCTTGAGTTTGAGAACGTAAATCTGTTGCATAACCAAACATTTCAGATAAAGGCACTTGCGCACGAACAGTTTTACCTGTTGATGTGTCATCCATACCTTCTATCATACCACGACGACGATTTAAGTCACCCATTACATCACCCATGTAGTCTTCAGGTGTTTCCACTTCAACTTTCATGATTGGCTCAAGTAACACAGGTTTCGCTTTCATGAAGCCTTCTTTAAACGCCATAGAACCCGCGATTTTAAACGCTAATTCTGAGGAGTCAACTTCATGATAAGAACCATCGTAAAGAGTAACTTTAACGTCAACGATTGGGTAGCCTGCAAGAACACCGTTTTTAAGTTGCTCTTGGATACCTTTATCAACCGCAGGGATATATTCTTTAGGAATGACACCACCAACGATTTCGTTAACGAATTCATAACCTGCACCACCAGCTTCAAGTGGTTCAATACGGATACGCACGTGACCAAACTGACCACGACCACCCGATTGTTTCGCATGTTTACCTTCTTGTTCAACAGATGAACGGATCGTTTCACGGTAAGCAACTTGTGGTTTACCCACGTTTGCTTCAACGTTAAATTCACGGCGCATACGATCAACAAGAACGTCAAGGTGAAGTTCACCCATCCCTGCAATAATCGTTTGGCCTGATTCTTCATCGCTGCTTACACGGAATGAAGGATCTTCTTGTGCTAAACGCCCTAATGCAAGACCCATTTTTTCTTGGTCAGCTTTAGTTTTTGGTTCGATTGCAACAGAGATAACAGGATCTGGGAATTCCATACGTTCAAGGATGATTGGATTAGCGACATCACAAAGTGTATCACCTGTCGTCACATCTTTAAGACCGATAGCCGCAGCTATATCACCCGCGCGAATTTCTTTAATTTCTTCACGTTTGTTAGCATGCATCTGTACGATACGGCCGATTCTTTCACGTTTAGACTTAACTGAGTTAAGTACTGTATCACCTGAGTTAACAACACCTGAATACACTCGGATAAACGTTAATGTACCTACAAATGGGTCTGCTGCAATCTTAAATGCTAATGCAGAGAAAGGCGCTGTATCTTCATACTCACGAACTGCTGGAGTATCATTACCATCTGGTAACACACCGTGAATTGCATCAACATCTGTAGGCGCTGGTAAATATTGAATTACCGCATCAAGCATTGCCTGAACACCTTTATTTTTAAACGCCGAACCACAGGTTACTAGAACAATTTCACTGTTTAATACTCTTTGACGTAACGCACTAACAATTTCTTCTTCTGTTAGTTCTTCTCCGCCTAAGTATTTATCCATTAGTTCTTCAGAAGCTTCAGCAGCTGATTCAATTAAATTTGAACGCCATTCTTCAACTAAATCAGCCATATCTGCAGGAACATCTTCATAGGTAAATGTTTTACCTTTGTCTTCTTCACTCCAATTGATCGCTTTGCGTTTAATTAAGTCAACTACGCCTTTGAAATTATCTTCTGCACCAATAGGTAACTGTAATGGAACAGCATTTGCAGCCAAACGTGTTTTTAATTGCTCAACAACACGTAAAAAGTTAGCACCTGTACGGTCCATTTTGTTAACGAAAGCAATACGTGGCACTTTATATTTATTTGCTTGACGCCATACTGTTTCAGATTGTGGTTGAACACCGCCAACAGCACAATAAACCATTACCGCACCATCAAGAACACGCATTGAACGCTCTACTTCGATAGTAAAGTCAACGTGTCCCGGAGTATCGATGATATTGATGTGATGCGCTTCAAATTGATTAGCCATACCAGACCAGAAACAAGTAGTTGCAGCAGACGTGATGGTTATACCACGTTCTTGCTCTTGTTCCATCCAGTCCATCGTTGCAGTACCTTCATGGGTTTCACCAACTTTGTGGTTAACGCCTGTGTAGAACAAAATACGTTCAGTCGTTGTTGTCTTACCTGCATCGATATGAGCACTAATACCGATATTACGGTAAAGTGAAATGGGAGTTTTACGAGCCATTTTATCCTCTGTTTTTTAACGTTTGCTTTTTTGGGTGAAATAAGAGTTATTTAACTTTTATTTCCTATAGTTATAAATCAAACACTCAAAGTATACGCTTTGAGTGTTAAAATGATATTACCAACGATAGTGCGCAAACGCTTTATTCGCTTCCGCCATACGATGAACATCTTCACGTTTTTTCACAGCAGAACCTTTGTTCTCAACAGCATCACTTAACTCATTTGCTAAGCGAAGTGCCATTGATTTATCACCACGTTTACGAGCTGCATCCACAATCCAACGCATTGCTAACGCATTACGTCTTACAGGACGAACTTCTACAGGCACTTGATAGGTAGAACCACCTACACGGCGAGATTTAACTTCTACTGTTGGGCGAACATTATCTAATGCCACCTCTAGCGCTTCAAGGTGCGCTTTACCTGTACGCTCAGCTAAAGAGTCTAAAGCTGAATATACAATTGATTCTGCGATTGATTTCTTACCATCAACCATTAGGATATTGACAAATTTTGCCAATAATTCTGATCCAAATTTAGGGTCAGGTAAAATTTTACGCTGACCGACATCGCGACGACGTGGCATGGAAATTCTCCGTTTAAATATTTCAGGATTGTCCAAAACTCATTGAGATAAGTTTGACATTGTTTAATTAAAAATAACGTTTGGCCTTACTTAACGGAATCCATTAAGATTTAGGTCTTTTAACGCCGTATTTTGAACGAGACTGCTTACGGTCTTTTACACCTGCACAGTCAAGTGCACCACGAACTGTATGGTAACGCACACCTGGTAAGTCTTTAACACGACCACCACGGATTAAGATCACGCTATGTTCTTGTAAGTTATGACCTTCACCACCGATATATGAAGTTACTTCAAAGCCATTAGTTAAACGAACACGGCATACTTTACGCATTGCAGAGTTCGGTTTCTTTGGCGTTGTTGTATAAACGCGAGTACAAACTCCACGTTTTTGTGGGCAAGCTTCTAATGCAGGAACGTTGTTTTTCACAACTTTCGATGCACGTGGCTTACGCACCAACTGATTAATTGTTGCCATTAAATTTCTCCTAAGAGGTTCTATCAAGGTCTATTTATCCCATAGGACAAATAAGACCGCCTTAAATAAACGTGTGATAAACCTTCTCATTACCTCTTTTAAAGATAACAAAAAGGACGCAATATTCTAAGCACGTATGTAATTTATGTCAAGCCCTAAACTCATTGCGATTCTTTTATCTTTTAGGGTTTTGTAAATTTGCATCACTTGTTAGCCGTTCTAATTTCATCATTAATTTACTTTAAATTCAGAGTATCCAACTTTCAAAATACTTCAATAATTTTTATTTAAAATGCTTCCGAGTTAATATTGCTATGTAGATGTGGTTATTAAGATCAAATTAATCATTTTGTATATCCCCTCACTATGTTAAAAAGAGTCATACAGAACCAAGCAAGTCCAAGTATCTACGTTTCATATGAGGAGTAACTTTTAATTACGTAAACTCGCCTTATTCTGGTTAGCTATGCTCAATGGAAATCAAGATGCGGGTTTTGACATTATTTAACCTTCACTCACTAGACATACGAATGATATCTGCACCTGCAACCTAACGTAAATAGATTAAAAGCATTTCTGAACATTCGCGTGCAATACTTTTGTGCTAAGAAGACAAAAAATAAAAAACCAGAAAACATTTTTTGCTGTTTTCTGGTTTTTTCTATGATTTTTTATGGCGTCAATCTTTTAATAAAATACGGGTATTTCTCTCAGTCATCGATTATTTTACACGTGAAACGTATTCACCACTTCGTGTATCAACTTTAATGACTTCACCTAACTGTACAAAAAGTGGAATTTTAACAACCGCGCCTGTTGATAATGTGGCTGGTTTACCGCCTGTTCCCGCTGTATCACCTTTCAGACCAGGATCTGTGTCTACAATTTCAAGTTCCACAAAATTAGGTGGTGTTACAGCAATAGGTTGTCCATTCCATAAAGTTAAAATACATTCTGCATTTTCTACTAACCACTGGGCGTTATCACCAACTGCTTTAGCATCCGCTTGTAATTGCTCAAACGTTTGATTGTTCATAAAGTGCCAAAACTCACCATCGGTATACAGATAGTCCATGTTTAGATCCATGACATCTGCACCTTCAACTGATTCATTTGATTTAAACGTTTTGTCTAGGGTTTTACCAGAGATTAATTTTCTTACACGTGTACGTGTAAATGCTTGACCTTTACCTGGTTTTACAAATTCAGTGTCCAAAATTACACAAGGTTCGCCATCTAACATGATTTTTAAACCGTTTTTTAAATCATTACTTCCATAAGTAGCCATTGGGGTCCTCTTAAAATATAATTAATAATGCCGATACATAAAATGCAATTGGTAATGAGTGATAACCCGCCAGAGTAAAAGCCAGTCACATTCATTGAGCACGCAGTTCTTTTTTTATGGTACAAAATAGCACTCACAAAAAATTCTTTCTCATATATAACCAACCTAGCAAATCTTAGATCCTAATGTTAAGCTTAGTTTTAAAGCAAGAGCTTCACAAATAGAGGAGAACTGAGACAACAGTAAATATTCTTTGAAAATATTCAGGTTATAAATTAACAGATACAATTTTATGTGAGAACTATCTAGCAGCCAGTTATGAGTGATTCAACACACTATTGCCTCTATTGTACTCCAAGGCAGCCATATAATAGTTTACCACAAAGTAAAGTAATTAATCATGCTGTATTTTATTTACGATCTCTAATTTTGTTCTGTCTGGCAAAAAAACTTTTTTTACTTTACGCATAAACCAAAATATTTCAATCGTTTACAAAAAAACTTAAGCTCACTTAAATCATGCTGGTGTTACCTATCTTTAGATCAGTATTCGTTATGTGGCTGATATGGTATAATTATTCACTTAAGCATTGCTATGACATAGCTCTTGTTTCTATAAAAGAGAATGCCATCATCTTCTTTTAATTTACTAAGATTTGCCTCTACTTTTTATAATAGATATAGAGTTAATGAATACAACACATTACAATGTAGCACTCACAGAAGTCATTTATTCAAGATAAAAAAAGAAAAACTTGAACGTATTCAACATTTCTACTTAGGGAACCCATAATGAGTGAGCACAAGGATAATAGCTTAGTTACTAAAGAATGGATTAGCGATTTAAAACAAGTTGTGACTTCACCTGAAGAATTATTAAGTTTACTAAATATTCCCGTTACTCCTCAGTTAAAAGAAGGCTTTCTCGCTAAAAAACTCTTTAATTTGCGTGTTCCTCGCCCTTTTATTGACCGGATGGAAAAAGAAAACCTAAATGATCCCCTTTTAAAACAAGTGCTAACTCACCAAGATGAATTTATACAGGCTCCAGAGTTCACTAACGATCCTCTCGAAGAGCAAGAAAATTCAATTCCAGGTTTATTGCATAAATATACCTCTAGGGTATTACTTGTATTGAAGGGAAGTTGTGCTATTAACTGTAGATACTGTTTTAGGCGGCATTTTCCCTATGAATCAAATGCTGGTAATAAAAAAAATTGGCAAAATGCGATTGATTACATTCAAAATGATCATGCCATTGATGAGGTGATTTTATCCGGTGGAGATCCTTTAATGGCAAAAGATGAGGAAATCGCCTGGATATTTGAACAAATTGAAACCATACAGCATATTAAAACCATCAGAATACATACACGTCTTGCAGTTGTTATCCCAAATAGAATATCTGAAAAGCTACTCGATATTTTTTATGCCAGTACAAAAAATATCGTACTAGTTACTCACATTAATCACCCGAATGAAATAGATGATAAAGTGATTGCAAAAATGAATTTACTGAGAAGCGCTAAGGTAACGCTCTTAAATCAGAGCGTGCTATTAAAAGATATCAATGATAACGAAAAAACGCTCATTTCGCTCAGTCACAAATTATTTGATGCGGGAATTTTACCTTATTACCTGCATCTTCTTGATAAAGTCGAAGGAGCTGTACATTTTTACGTAGACGACAATAAAGCTAAATTGCTAATGCAAAAAGTACAAGCGGCTATTTCTGGCTATCTCGTCCCTAAATTGACAAGAGAAATCCCTGGTAAACCAAGTAAAACCCCTATAGATTTTATGTCTCTTTAGGGGTATAACTTGACTACTCAAATGATATACTTAAGCACTAATAATAATTTAAAACCGTAAATTAATTGTTTCAAACACACTAGTACCACTTGCCGTATTTTTTTATGTATATCGTTTTAATTAGTTGAGTCAATGACATATAACCTATCATGGTTGCTATCAGCCAATAAAAATATGACCCGTCAAGGGCAATAAAGCCTAAACTTGCTCCGAGTGAAGAATATGGAAGATAACAAGCAACAGCAATTGCAAGTGTCGTTGAGATCATAATAGGTAAAGACGCTCGACTTTGAATAAAAGGAATTTTACTGGTTCTAAGCATATGAACAACTAGCGTTTGTGAGACAAGTCCTACCATAAACCAGCCAGAATTCATAATATCTTGCCCTGCATTTCCTCCATGTAGCGCATAAGCAGCACCCGCACCAAACACAGTCCACATTAAGATATACGTTGTAATATCAAAGACTGATGAAGTCGGTCCGAGCCAAAGCATAAATCGTTTAATATTAGGGGCATCCCATTTACGAGGTTTAGCCAAAAACTCTTTATCCATTTTATCCCAAGGCAATACGGTTTGTGAGATATCATAAATCAGATTTTGGATAAGTAAATGAATAGCTAGCATAGGCTCCCATGGTAACCAAGCTGAAGCTACTAGCACGGAAAACACGTTACCGAAATTTGAACTGGCGGTCATGTTCAAGTATTTAAGAATATTCCCGAATGTTTCTCTCCCCTTAACGACACCTTCTTCTAAAACCAATAAACTCTTCTCAAGTAAAATAATATCAGCCGTCTCTTTAGCAATATCTGCACCTGTATCAACTGATATACCAACATCTGCGTCCCTTAGTGCAGGGGCATCATTTATACCATCACCTAAAAAACCGACAGTATGCCCATTAGCTTGTAATGCCTTAATAATTCTAGATTTTTGTGTAGGTGTAAGTTTCGCAAAGAGGGCTGTCTTATCGAGAATCTTGCACAAAGCAATATCATCGAGTTTATCAATTTGATTGCCTGTAATTAAGTGTTCAGTATCAATACCAACAAGTTCACACACTTGTTTTGCGACATAAACGCTATCACCAGTCAAAACTTTAACTTGTACACCCTTTTCATTTAGGGCTTTCACTGCGCCAGCAGCAGACTCTTTTGGTGGATCGAGAAACGTCAAGAAACCCGTTACAATAAGATTGTACTCATCATCAGCAAGATAATTGACTTTTTTATCTTCATCAGCAATATTTTTAAATCCAATTAACAATGTCCGATAACCAGATTCATTGAATACCTTAGCTTCTGATAAAATATGTTGTCTGATAGATTCATCTATGGGTAATATTTTTTCTCCAATCTGGTAATGTGTGCTCACAGAAAGCATCTCTTCTACTGCCCCTTTAGTGATCATTATCTGCTGTTCAGTTTGGTCACTTAATACGACGGATAAACGTCTTCTCATAAAGTCAAAAGGTACCTCATCAATCTTTACATACTTATCAAGATGAATAGTATATTTTAGTGAATTTCCTGCCTCTATAATCGCTTTGTCTATTAGGTTCTTTTGACCATTCTGAAAAGAGGAGTTTAACAAAGCTTGTTCTAAAACCTTTTCACAAGGCGCTTTATTCATATTTTGATAATGGGAAAGTGTAATATGATCATGAGTTAATGTACCTGTTTTATCAGTACATAGCACATCCATAGCACCAAGATTTTGGACGGAATTTAATCTTTTTACCACCACTTTACGTTTGGCGAGATTAATTGCACCTTTAGCAAGATTGGTTGAAACAATCATAGGAAGCATCTCAGGTGTTAATCCGACAGCGACTGCTAACGAAAAAGTGACTGCACTTAGTATGTCACCTTTAGTAAACCAATTAATGATAAAAACCAAAGGTACCATTACCAACATAAACTTGATCAGTAACCAAGAGACACTATTCACACCTCTATCGAAATGCGTTTCAACTCTTTTGTGGCTAGTCACATTTTTTGCAAGTGCACCAAAATAGGTTGAATCCCCTGTAGCGATAACGATGCCTTTTGCATACCCACTGACAACATTTGTGCCCATAAAACATAAACCTGGGGCATCTAATACACCGCTCTCTTCACTACTTGATTTCACCTTTTTTTGGGAGACATGACTCAATGTATCATATTTTTCGATTGGTAGAGCTTCTCCTGTTAACACTGCCTGACTGACAAACAAGTCTCTTGATTCTAATAACCTAATATCCGCAGGGATCATATCTCCAGCTTCAAGTTGAACAATATCACCAATAACTAACTCTTTCATATCCAGCTCAATTCTTACTCCATCAACCTCCTCTTGACTTCGCCTGATAACAGATGCTTTATTGGAAACCAACGCTGATAATTTCTCCGATGCTTTATTAGAACGGTACTCTTGAATAAAACGTAAAAAACCACTTATACCGACCATAGTCAAGATAACCAAGATACTGAATAAACTTTGTTCTTCTGGACTTGCAAATTTTACGTCGGTGAAATAGCTTATGGTAGCAAGAATCAATAGTACGTAGATAAATGGATTATTGAATGCTTTAAAAAACTGAACTAAGAGAAAAGGTGCTGAGTCTGATTTAATGGTATTAGGGCCATAAATAGCTAATCTTGCTGAAGCATCCTCTTTTGTCAGTCCTTTAGGATTTGATTGAAAGAGTTCAAACAGTTTATTAAGTGGAGGATATGCCCACTGTGTTACCTTTTCTTCTAATGAAGATTTGCCTGTAGTTGAATCAATAGGCTGGGAAGTTTTTTGAATTAATTTAAGATATTTATTAGATACTTTAATTTTATCTATTTTTTTTGGATAAGTCATAAGATACTCCAATGGTTATGCATATGCATATTCATTGAGTATTTATCTATTTAAAGAGAGTCCTCAAAAAATAAGCATATGCAAATGGCTTAACTAAATAGCAAGCTAAATCTAAATAACTGTTTTGCCAGCACAGCGTTACTAGCAATTTAATGTATTTATTTAGTAAAATTTCGCTCGGATCGTCGTCCATTAGTTTTCCTTTAAATGAATAAAAAATTGTTTATAAAACAACGTGAAATTGAAGAAACACAACAAAGTGCCTTCACCCAGTCCATTAATTGAGATAAATGACGCTAGGCTCCATTCAGTTTAGCTGCAAAATCGAGTCATTAAAATAATGAGCGCAACAAAATAATGACCACAAAAACTTAACTGTTATTGCTTGATTAGAATAACTGAACCCCTTAACGTTACTACTACTTATTAAGTTCTGCAAATTTAAAATGTGAAAAAAACTCATCGAAGAATCAAAAAAGTGACTCGTTTAATAAAAATTTCTTTTATTCTACTTAAACATGAAATTTAGTAAGAACAGTAACATACCTTTTTTATATTAACTAACTTTAAGAAACTCGACAAAGCTTGACTATAATAAATAATTAACCTTATTTACATATTAATACATATAGATGCACTCAATTAAACTTTTACAGCCTGGCAAGGATTTATATTGATTAAAGTAGAAAAGTCACTCTATTTGATGAAAAAAAAATCAATTAAATACAGCAATTAAAAATTATTGTTGACGAAAAGCAAAAATATCATTACTATTTGCAGGTCTTCAAGAGATGATAAGTGGAGCGGTAGTTCAGTTGGTTAGAATACCTGCCTGTCACGCAGGGGGTCGCGGGTTCGAGTCCCGTCCGTTCCGCCACTTATCCTAATAAATAATTGCAACTTCATTTTTTTAACATAATCCCATCACTCATTATCATTTAATAATACCTATTTCAGAATATTTTCCTGACATTTAAATTAACTCGTAATTAAAGCCATTTTTCTAATATTTTTTTTACATACTCATTTTCTAAACGATGACCTGCCCCTTCAACAATATGCAATGGTATGTCTAGATAACTTGCTATTTCTTTCATTTGATCATTTGGACATTGCCAATCCTGAGATCCTAGATGTATCTCAAATCTCTTTGGGAGTGGAAATTGGCCTTCTTTAACACAATTTTTTATGCGATCACTTTGAGGGGGAATAAATATTTTACCTAACTGAGAATGTGTCGCCTTTCCAACAATAGGTGAAAGAAGTAAGACTTTACCTCTGAAGGCTGGGAGGCCTATTTGTGCTTGCAAATATAAATATGCGCCAAAAGAAATGGCAATCAGTTTAGCCTCTGGTGAGTTTATCCTTACCAGATCAGCTTGAATGATATCTATCTGTTGCGGATAAAATAATTTACCAAAATCATCAACAAGTGCTCGTCCTTCTACATTAAATCCTCGTCTCAGTAATTCAGCCCCTAAGCCTTCATCTAGTGCACGGCCTCTTCCGGGTAAAAGATAAATTTTTTCTGGCTTCATTATTCAATTCCTTAAAATAAAAAACCCAGCGTAAAAACACTGGGCTCATCAGTATAACTCATTTTAATCACTTATCGTAAGCGATTAGTGGTTATAGTGCGTAACGAAGAACAGCCACCACACTATTAGCACCTTGTGGTAAATCTTCCTTACGGACAGCAACAACTTTAGCCCCAGTTTCTAGAGCACGTTTAGTGATTTCATCAATAACATCACCTTTTTCAGCACTTGAAGCATCATATGTAGTTACTTTTCCTTCAGCACAGATTCTACCAGGAATAGAAGCATCAATATCTACAAGTAATGTATCCACTGCACCAAAAGTCACTTTGCGAGCAATATCAGATAGATCAAAAGCAGTACGATTTTGGTTTTGACGTTCAGCCACAAGAGCTAATGCCGCATCTAATTGAGCTTTATGATGAAGAGCTAAAACAGGACGCGCTAACTCAACTAACTCAGCTACGGATGTGTTATCTGCACTTAAATTAACGTGAGTTTGAATCAAGTTAGGTAAATTACAGTGCTTTTTGAATAACGCGGCAATATGATCTGTTGCAACTAAAATCAAAGGTTGGTTATTTTGTAGATAATAAGGACGTAATACTTGATTAATATAACGCACATATTGTGTTAATCGCGCACTTTCTTTATGCATAGCAACTTGTCCCATACCATCAGGGTTAGCTAAAAGAGCATGCATTCCTTTTGATGGTAGTTCAGCAATATTTTCCTCTACTGCTTGGCCATTCTCAAAAAATTCAATAAGACGAACACTGTTTTCAGTTAACACTAAGATATCAGCAGAATGGGAGAAAGTTAATGAACGTAGTAGCGGTTTGATATAAAAAGTACTAGATACTTCCACACGAGAAGTTATCTCATTTGGTAAACGGTAAGTAACTAATTTATCCGCAGTAACAAAAACAGCAAGAGCACTTGAGTGTAGACGCCAAAATGAATCATCTGCAAGAAGATCGTCTAATTGTTCAGTAATTGCAGCTAAACGGCGTTTATCTAAATTTATCGCTTCTAATTTTTGTACCGCAGTCTTAACTAGGTTTGATAATTCCACTTTACTTGAATGAAGTTCTTCTCTTAAAGGTGATGTTTTAAGAAAGATACTCACACATGCATCTGCATTCTCATTCGCTAACTGACTAATTTCTGACACACAAGGTAAATCAATATGTAACATGTTCTTCTCCAAATAAAATAAAATAACGCTATTAAAAACTTATTGTGGCTATTCGGCCTATTCACTACCATATATTTATAATGCAAGGATATTTAAAGAGAGAAATTATCTCAGCGCACCTAAATTCACTTTTGGTTTAAACATCAATAAAACTGTCATCCTGAGCATTTAGCATGAAATTAGAAATTTTGGTAATTAAGGCGAATACTTTGTATTATGCTATGATAGCACTATTGTAAAAATAGTTATCAATATAATTTACATAAAATAACACCATGACTATTATCACATCAATTTGAATGAGTATCAAATATAAATGATGAAATAAAAGGCATTTTGAAGAAGAAAAGTTCATTTTTTAGGTAATATTTTGTTACGCAATTAACAGAGAGGGAATAAGGAATTAAATAACAACGTGTGGATGTGAGCGCAGCAACGGGCAGGAAAATCGAATTGAAGCAATGAATCGTTAATTAACAGAAAAAAATCAAACCAAAAAAGGTACCCTCAATCCTCATTGAAAGTACCTTGAATAGAAGAAATAAATGAATCAATATGCTTGTCTATTTCGTTAGTAACTTAATAAATGCCTCAGCTGTTGCTTCTGAAGATGCTGGATTTTGGCCAGTCACTAGTAAAGGGTTTATTGCAACATGACTTTGCCAGTTAGCAGCTCTTGTATATATACCGCCATGACCCTTTAACATATCTTCTACTAGAAATGGAACTATATTTGTTAATTTAACGGCTTCTTCTTCCTCATTTGAAAAGCCAGTAACATTTTTTCCTGCAACAATAGGTTCACCAGAAGGTGTTTTCGGATTTTTTAACACTGCAGGACCATGGCAAACTGCGCCTATTGGCTTGGATTGAGCATAAAAAGATTCAATTAAATGAATTGAATTTTTATCTTCTGATAGATCCCATAAAGGCCCGTGACCACCTGGGTAAAAAATAGCATCATAATCGTCAGCCTTAAGCTGACTTAATACATGAGTATTTGCTAATGCCTCTTGCAGTGATTTATCTTCATTATAACGTAAAGTAGATGCGCTATTATCTGCCATGCTGCCAGGATCTATCGGAGGTAAACCTCCCTTAGGTGAAGCCAAAGTGATTGTTGCACCGGCATCTTTAAAAACATAGTAGGGAGAGGTAAACTCTTCTAACCAGAAACCTGTTTTAATGTCCGTATTGCCTAATTGATCATGTGAGGTTAAAACCATAAGAATATTCATAAAATAGCTCCAATATAATTTAGAAAGTAGAAAAACGACAATAATTGTTACTGCAAATTCAAAAAAACAGATTCATTATAGGGTAAAGAAAAAAGTAAAATATAGCTAAATTTCTTTATCAGCTTTATGTCTATAAATTTTAAAGTGTACAGAACAAGTTATAACCTGAATAATGCTTTGTTTTTTGAACTGATGAAAATATAATACCTCAACAAGCATTATTCTAAAAATACTAATTTATTATATCTGATATAAATATTTTGAATATCAAATTTAATAATTTCGAAGTGCTCTGTTTGCTCAAGAGATTTTGTTGCTTATAACAAATAATGCGCTTTTCTTGTTATTGAGCAAAGGTGATAATATTAATAACGTATTCACTAGATTTGTGCTTTTAAAAAAATAGAGAAAGCATACGTTTCAATACCTTAATTAAGGTACTATAAAAAAAGAACACTATCCTTTAATACTTCATTTAACTTTAAAGAATCATTAGGAAAAAATATGTCGCTACCTTATCCAAATAAAGAAATAGAACATCTCGCAATAGTCACCGGTGCTTCAAAAGGCTTAGGCTATTCAATGACCAAAGTCCTTTTAAGTGAAAATGTATTTGTTGTCACTATTGCCAGATCTGATAACATCCTAGACGAAAATGATCTTCTTACAGAAAAAAATACACATCATTTTTCGGCTGATTTATCTTGTACTGAATCAACAACCTCACTGTTAGAAAAATTAACTAATTTTATTGACGGACTAGACGCACTCAAAAGTATTACACTCATTAACAATGCAGGCACTGTCGCGCCCATGGGACTGTTCGATAGCACCCTAAATGACTATACTTTTAGCGAGGCATTCGAGTTAAATGTTGTGTCCGCTATGCGCTTATGTAAATGGTTAATCGAAAGAAAAGATATATCAGATGAAAATAAAAAAATATTAAATATCTCATCTGGAGCGGGTAGAAAAGGTGTTCCTGGCTGGGGAGTTTACTGCGCGACGAAAGCGGCGTTAGATAGATTTAGTGAAGTCATTGCATTAGAACGGCCCAAGATATTGGTTTCCTCGCTTGCGCCAGGTGTAATTGATACACAGATGCAACAAACCATAAGAGCGACACCTAAAGAAAATTTTCCTACCTTAGATAGATTTACTGAATTGCATGCAAGTGGAAATTTATCTCATCCTGATAAAACCGCCAAAAAAATCATTAACTTCCTAGCTAATAAAGACTTTGGAGCAACAGTTATTGACGACATCAGACTGCATGATGTTTAAAAGGATGAAATCAAATGAACAATTTATCGAGAAATAAAAAATAACTCCCCCCTGACCATTAAAATATAAATAAGCTCAAAGGGATATGTCTAGGTTACATCAATGAGGTATATACTAAAAAACTGAATATCCCATAAAAGAGATTAGTTAAGCCAATCCCTGGATAATAACAAATTTTTCTAGCAATTGCTCTTCTGTCTCTATGTGTTTTGGATCGGTAATAATACAATTATTAATGGGGCAAACAGAGACACAAGTTGGCGTTTCATAATGCCCCTTACATTCCGTACAAAGAGAGGGATTAATCTCATAAATCTCTTCTCCTAGGCTAATTGCCCCATTAGGGCACTCTGGTTCACACATATCACAATTTGTGCATTTATGAGTAATGAGTAAAGCCATGCTTAGTCCACTTTCTTCATAGGATTGCGTGTATCTTGCCCAGGTTTGAAGTTACGCATCAACAAAGCATAATCTAATAAAATATCAGTAGGTATAGGTATATAGACAATATGACTTTGTCCTTTTGCATCGGTGATCTCTTCGCCTTTTTTATTTTTCATTTGGGTTAAGTCAAAAGTAATGTTTCCCTGAGGAGTCATTAATTCTAAGTTATCACCTACTTCAAATTTATTTTTAACTTCCACCTCAGCAAATTCACCATCTCTGATGCCCGTGAATTCACCAACAAATTGTTGTTGTTCAGATAACGAATAACCATATTCATAAGTCTGGTAACTATCATGTGTATGGCGTCTTAAGAATCCTTCTGTATAACCTCGATGCGCTAAATTCTCAAGTGTTCCCATTAAACTTTCATCAAACGGTTTACCTGCAACCGCATCATCTATTGCTTTCCGATAAACTTGAGCTGTTCTGGCACAATAATAAAATGATTTGGTTCTTCCTTCTATTTTTAATGAATGCACACCCATTTTAGCTAATCGTTCGACGTGCTGCACTGCCCTTAAATCTTTAGAGTTCATGATGTAAGTACCATGTTCATCTTCAAAAGCAGCCATTTTTTCATCAGGATTATGAGCTTCGCTAAGCAGCATCACTTCATCCGTTGGTAATCCTTCACCTAATGTAGGTTCGGGCCTCTGTTCCAATACTTCAACTTTTTGTGGGGTAAAATATTCAACTATTTGCCCAGTTGCAGTATCCTCTTTAGCCGGTTCCACTTGATAAGACCAACGACAAGCATTAGTACAAGTCCCTTGATTAGGATCACGTTTATTCATATAACCAGAGAGCAAGCACCGGCCTGAATATGCCATACAAAGTGCGCCATGAACAAAAACTTCTAGCTCCATTTCCGGGCAATGGGTTCTAATTTCTTCTATTTCATCAAGGGATAATTCTCTAGACAAAATCACACGACTAATTCCTTGAGAGGCCCAAAACTTCACACTTGCCCAGTTAATCGCATTGGCTTGAACAGATAAATGGATGGTCATATCAGGAAAATGATCACGCACCATCATAATTAAACCAGGATCACTCATGATAAGTGCATCAGGTTTCATCTCAATGATGGGGGCTAAATCTTTAATAAAAGTTTTTAACTTAGCATTGTGAGGACTTATATTACAAACGACGTAAAATTTTTTACCCTGCTCGTGCGCTTCATTGATCCCAATGGCTAAATTTTCATGATTAAATTCATTATTACGAACACGTAAGCTATAACGTGGCTGACCTGCATAAACTGCGTCTGCTCCATAAGCAAAAGCGTAACGCATATTTTTTAAACTACCTGCAGGTGACAAAAGTTCTGGTTTAAAATTCATCTTTTTTCTCAATTATTAACACTGGTGTTTAGAGTGATACTTCACTCTGAAGTTACTCCCCTAAAGTGCAGGAGGATGACAATTAAATTCTTTATGAAATAGTGCTATTGCGCTGCCTAGGATACAAAAGACTCAAAATATACAAGGTATATAATCCTGTTCTAAGAGTCATTTACAGATTAATTAGATTTATTCATTGATCCATAAATTGAATTAATTTATTTATTTTTGTTCCGAATTAAATCACTCTGACTACGAATTAAATATATAGATTTACATTCAATTAAATAGTATTTTTAAAACATAATAAAAGCATTAACCATTAATTTTCTTAGGGCATATTCTACCATAAACTCTTGTAGATTTAAGTAACGAAGAAATAATTTTTAGAGTCTCTTTTTCATCTTAAAATATGAGTCCATAATATTTATCCTACCTACAACCTAAAAGTTCACTGATGGTTTGCTCATTCCTGAAAATTCTACCCTTCATTTTTTTAACTGTTAGAATTAATAGCAACTATTTAATTACTTAATTTAAATAGTTTTTACCTAACACTTAGCCAGTTAATTTATCCAAACCGTCTATTTTCCATGAATTTCTTCTATTAATTTCATCAATATCATCTATTAAATACAAAACTTTTCAATTATAATGATTAGTCAATTAACACCTAAAAGTAGCTCGGTATCCTCTCAACTTTTTAATTGCCTTTAGTGAAAAAAATTAAAATTTAGACTGACCGTGTTATGTTGTTAATGTGTTAATTAGGTCATTTTTTAACTCTGTATCTAGAATCGAATTTTTCTACATACATTCATTTGACTCCCCTTAAAATAAACCAGTCCTTTGATTCGAATTTGAGTGGTTCTAATTTAAGTGGTTTTTTACTCTTGCAAAATATTCATAACGCAAAGAGTCCATACAAAAGGCATAATATGAAAACACAATCTAAATCAAAAAAATCACTCGTTGCTGTAGGTGTTCTTGCTGCCATTACACTAGGTTGGCTAGGGACAACATACACTATAAGCAATAGCGTAGAACAACGTCTTGGTAACTACGTAGAGACCTTAAATCAACAAGTACAAAGTGAAGATTTATTCTTTGTAAAACCTAAATTTATTTTAAAAGAAGTGAATTCCTCTTTTTTTAAAAGTGACTTTATCATTTCTGTAGAAATTGAAAATTTTAAGAAATTTATTGAAACACAAAAATTAAAATCTAGAAAAGCAACGAGCAATGCTGAGTTTTCTGAAGAATATTTTAAAGAAGAGGAAGCCCGTATCAAGGCTTTACCTGATTTCATAAAACTTTTTGATGTTAAAAATATTGCAACTCATGGCCCTTTTCCTAAAATCACTGAATTCAATTTTACTCCCGGTGTCATGAGCATTGATTCAGTTACGACTTATAATGATTTAAACGCTGAAGTAAAAAATTTCACTAAAAGCCTTAAACTAGACGATAAAACATTAGCTAGCATAGAAAATCATCAGGTATTTAGCGCTAATACCATGATTCCCTACAGTAAATCAATTAGCACCACGCTACAAGCCTCTCCATTTGATTGGACTATTAATAACACTGTGATCAAATATGAAGGCTTAAACTTAACATTTAACGGTGCAGCTGATTTTGATTTAAACATAAAATCTGGCAAAATCGGCTTAACGGATTTACCTTCGCGTGAAGGGTATGAATCTGAAGAAGCTTTCAAAAAAGCATTGGCTCAAGTGGAAGAAAATTTTACGCTCAACGGATTGACTTTTGTCCAAAAAAGACAATCTGGAGACATAACGACGGGTTCAATTAATCTCTCTTTTGAGCCTATACAATTTAAGGCATTGAGTTCTGAAACTGATGAAAACCAAAAACCTCTATGGAATACTTTGAGTTTTGAGGGATTAGATGTCAACTATGAAAGATCTAAGAATGATGGCCTTACATTCAATGAAAAAGCTAATCTGATTATTAAACCCGCGACTTTTAACGCAGTGGAATATGATTATTGGAATGATGGGACAAAAGTAATCACAGGTAATAGCTCAGTAGTTGAAATGGTCGCCGATTCGAAAAGCATTCCAAACGGCTTCTTATTAGCTGGTCGTGAAAGCTACAAAGCCGATTTTAAATTAATAAGAGAAGCTTTATCAACTGGTGACCTAGAAGTTTTAATCAAGCTAAACAATTGGACATCCATCGCAAAGACTATAGAATTATACCGTCAACTCGCAGGTACATCGACAGCCGCAATCAAGCCTTTTGAAATTAATGTTAAAGAAGAATCAAGTGATCCTGTCGATTTAAATATTAAATTAGGTGAAATCTCGACTACGTTTTCTAGAGAATCGACGGATACAAGTAAGCCTTTAGTATTATCAGCTAAATTAAATTCACTTGATGCGAAAGAAACCAACAAAAATTTCCATATTTCTTTAAAAGATTATTCATTGAGTTCAACTATTCCTCTACAAAATTTTTACCCGTTTAATATTGATTATTCTATAGGTAATACGTCATTTAACATTGAGAATAGAAATATATTTACTACAGATAATATGAGAGTTGCCTTAGGTTTGGTTGAAAATGAAAAATCCGTTGATATCAAGCAGCATTTCAGTGGTAAAAATATCTTAGTAAATTCAGTAGATTTTGGCAGCTTCGAGCTTAATGAAAATTTAGAGAACTTTAACAAAGAGTCTTTTAATCAACTGCAAGATGTTTTTATTGAAAGTTTGAAATTAGCACTAAGTAACCAAGATCTATTTACTCCGCCACAAGACATTTTCATAGAAAATTTAATGGCAAAAGCACCAGCAAGCTTAGAAGGTTTGCTTTCAAATGGTCTGATATTTAATAAAAGTCCAAACACCTTTAGCTCAAAAGCAGGTAAAACAGATCTTTCTTTGGTCGTTAAATTAAAACCAATAACAAATCAATCTATTGCTGAAGCATCTAGTTCTATTGATTCTGCTGTAGCTCTGATTGAAAATCTAAATTTTTCACTTGATGCTGACATCAATTATCTTGCAGATACTGGGGCTAAGTTCCAATTACTTGCCTTTAGCGGTGGAGAAACTCCTGAAGCTGAGATGATTGATTCGACTCGCATGCAGTTTGCAGGAATGATCCCTCAAATGATCTCATCAAGCCCTGCTGCATCAATCATCAATGTCACTGAAGATAAACTATCTAGTAAGATTGAAGTAAAAGATGGCAAAATAACTGTCAATGGGCAAGAAATGACGCCTGATGAAATTTTAGGGCTTTTGGGCTTGTAAGACTTAGATTTTAAAATTTCATTGCGCAACAAGTTAAAATAAATCGATTGCGTCATTTACAATAGGCGTTGGAAATAATCCAACGCCTTTTTTTACATGTTATTGTTGTTTAATTGTTTTCAGATGGCGTCATACTGAGTATTAAGAAGTTTTTTCAGTAATATAAACATTTTTAATTATTGACTTCTCTAACTAAATTTAGGAATTCAGTCTTATCCGACACTCTCTTCTTCAGATCATACAATCGATAGAAAAATTTCATCGTTCACCGCAGTTGCCCAAAGGAAGTCTGCTTCCTTTAACTGTTCTGATACATTTTGCCTTAAGAGACTAATACCTTAACTATTACTAAGCTCAATGATTAGCCCAATAAAATTTAATTTATGATTCGTATAAATCATCAACATACTTTATTTCATCAGCAGGGACAAGATTAACTGTCTCGGTTGTCTCAGACCAAAGTAACACGACTTTTTTTTCTTTAAAGAGCTGCCTTACCTGGCTGATTTTAGTCTTAAGTGGAACCTCTTCTTCTCCATAATCAGTGCCCTCTCTTAAAATAAATTCAGTAATAATCGCATCAAGTGTATCACTTTCAATAGATTCCCAAGGTATTATCATATGTCCCCTATCGTTGCGCTTACAAGAACTAATCTGAATATAGAGATTAACAAATAAATTATGATTTAGGTGGGTTTTTCGCCCAAAATCCCGCTAAAATAGAACCTGAAACATTATGCCATATGCTAAATATTGCACCAGGCAAAGCACTTAATGCAGAGAAATATTTAGCGCCTAGTGATGCTGCTAACCCTGAATTCTGCATACCTACTTCAATAGCCACTGTTCTTGCTACTTTTTCATCAAATCCAAGTAGCCGGCTGATAGTATATCCAGCAATCAACCCTAAACCATTATGTAACACAACACCTACAAATACGAGTAGACCAACATTTTTAATGTTCCCTTGGTTAAGCGATACCACAATAGCAATAATCAAAACAATAGAAAACATAGAGGCTGTTGTTAAAGCATCTCCTAGGCTATCTAACTTGTTTTTTAATAATGCATTACCCACTCCACCTAGAACAATAGGGACAAGGATAATTTTTACTAAATCAATTAAAATGCCTTTAGAATCTATCTCAACTTGACTAGAAAGATAAAGTGAGATTAATAAAGGCGTCATGATAATTGATAAAAGAGTTGAAACGAGTGTCATGCTGACTGATAAAGCAACATCACCTTTTGCAAGATAAGTCATTACATTAGATGCGGTACCACCAGAAACAGCGCCAACTAAAATCATACCGATCATAATCTCCTCACTAAATCCCATCACTTTTGAAATAACTAGGGCGAATAGTGGCATCAATAAAAATTGCAATGCCACAGTAATAATTATAATTGTTGGTTTTTTTACAACTCGCTTAAAATCATCTAAAGACAAGGTTAAACCCATAAAAAACATAATTGCCATTAATAAATAGCTAATGATACTTTTTAAAGATGTAAAGATTGTAGGGAAATAAAAGGCTATTGCACTCAATAAAATCGCCCAGAAGGGGAACAATTTATTAATATTTTTAAGCATAGGATGGCTCCATTTGTATTGTATTAAGTCAAAATTGTGAAAGAAAAAGGAACATGATAATTATGCCCAAATTTTTCTATACTGTTCATCCACAAGTCATAAAAATCTAAGTCGTTCGGCATTTAATTGCGTGAACTATCTATAAATAGGCACAATCGGAACTTGTCAAAAACAATAACTTGTCTTAATCTTTCTTTGCATCATACAGAAAAAGCTGCAAGAGCAGCTTTTTCTGTATGTTGATACTATTGTTAAACGATAGACAAAATCAAAGATTGAGGGAACATTAATCCATTTTTTTTAGTAAAATAGATCCATTTGTACCACCAAATCCAAAAGAGTTACACAGCACATATTTTAGATTGCTTACCTGTCTTGCTTCGTGAGGTACATAATCTAAATCACATCCTTCTTCTGGGTTATCTAGGTTAATAGTAGGAGGCACAGCACCATCTCTTAATGCAAGGACAGAAAAGATGGTTTCTATAGCCCCTGCGGCACCTAAAAGATGCCCTGTCATTGATTTAGTGGAACTTACCATGACACGGCTTGCCTCTCCAGTAAAAATAGATTTCACTGCAGCAGTTTCAGCTTTATCTCCAGCTCCTGTTGACGTACCATGTGCATTGACATAGCCTACCTCAGAAGGTGTGATATGAGCATCCTTGAGCGCATTTGTCATAGCTAAAGCAGCGCCTTCACCATTTTCAGGTGGTGATGTCATATGATAGGCATCACTACTCATACCAAATCCTACAACTTCTGCATAAATTTTCGCTCCACGTGCTTTAGCATGTTCATATTCTTCGAGCACTAAAATACCAGCACCGTCACCAAGAACAAAGCCATCACGGTCTTTATCCCAAGGTCTACTGGCTTGTTCTGGAGAATCATTTCGGGTCGAAAGTGCTCTAGCTGCACCAAATCCACCAACACCTAAAGGTGTACTTGCTTTCTCCCCTCCGCCTGCGAGCATAACTTCTGCATCGCCATGCATAATAATACGCGCTGCGTGCCCTATATTATGCACACCAGACGTACATGCTGTTGCGATAGTGATACTTGGGCCTTTAATGCCATAAATAATACTTAAATGGCCAGAAATCATATTCACAATGGTTGATGGTACAAAGAAAGGACTGATCTTTTTAGGACCACTTAGCACGAGTGCTGCATGATTTTCTTCTATCAGGCCTAATCCACCAATTCCAGATCCGATTGCACATCCAATGCGGGCTGCATTTTCTTCTGTTACTTCAATACCTGCATCTTGCATAGCTTGTATACCTGCAGCAACACCGTATTGAATAAAGAGATCCATTTTTCTGGCCTCTTTACGTGAGATATTATAATCATCACAATTAAAATCTTTGACCATACCAGCAAATTTAGTTGAGAATGGTGTGGTATCAAAATGATCTATTAGGCTTATCCCACTCTGACCGGCTAATATGGCTTGCCACGTGGATTCAACTGTATTGCCGACAGGAGTGAGCATGCCCAGACCGGTCACGACTACTCGACGCTTAGACACTGCGCCCTCCAAGGTTTATTAAGGTAGGAGAAAAATAATAAGAGTATATAAAGCGAGGCGATCAAAGATCGCCTCTAAAGCATTTGATTACTGCAAATTAGCATTAATGAAATCGATTGCTGCTTGAACAGTAGTAATTTTTTCTGCTTCTTCATCAGGAATTTCAGTATCGAATTCCTCTTCTAAAGCCATAACTAATTCAACTGTATCAAGTGAGTCAGCACCTAAGTCTTCAACAAAAGATGCTGAGTTAACAACTTCTTCTGGTTTAACACCTAGACGTTCAACAATGATATTCTTAACACGTTCTTCGATAGCGCTCATACTTGTAAATTTCCTATCAAACTTCGCTTGCGCGATGGTTCTTGTAATTTATAATGGAAGAAAAAATCAAACAGCTTAAAAAAATAAGCTAACACACATTCTACACTATTTTGCGATAAATTAGCAAAATTATACAAAAAAATGTGTTAGATTATACCATTATCATGCCACCATTGACATGAATGGTTTCACCATTGATGTAGCCGGCTTCATCAGAAGCTAAAAAAGCGACAACATTAGCGATTTCTTTCGCCTCACCCAAGCGTCCTGCGGGAACTTGAGAAAGAATGCCCGATCTTTGTTCTTCCGTGAGTGCTCTGGTCATATCAGTTTCAATGAATCCAGGAGCAACGACGTTTACCGTAATACCACGAGAAGCAACTTCTCTGGCTAACGATTTACTAAAACCAATTACACCAGCTTTCGCTGCAGCATAATTGGCTTGCCCAGCATTGCCCATAGAGCCAACAACTGAGCCAATAGTTATGATACGACCAAAACGTTTTTTCATCATGGAACGAATCACAGCTTTTGAAAGATGAAAAACTGAACTTAGGTTGGTATTAACAATATCATCCCATTCAGACTCTTTCATACGCATCATTAAATTATCACGCGTAATACCTGCATTATTAACTAAAATATCTATTTCACCAAATTCTGCACGGATTTTTTCTAGTGTTTGCTCAATAGATGAGCTATCTGTCACATTTAATACAAAACCTTTACCGTTTTGGCCTAGATATTGACTGATATTTTCTGCACCAGATTCAGAGGTAGCGGTACCTATAACTTTGGCACCACGCTCAATACATTTTTGTGCTATTGCCTGCCCTATACCACGGCTAGCTCCAGTGACTAATACAATTTTACCGTCTAAATTCATGTCATATTCTCTTTTTTGTAGTTTAAAAAAATCTAACAAATACGTCAAATCAAACTAAGCATTTAATTGTTGTAATGCGGTTTCTAATGTATCAGGCGTGTTAATACAAAAAGCCTCTAAACGCGCATCTATACGTTTAGCAAGTCCAGTCAGAACTTTTCCTGGTCCTAATTCATATAATTGCGTTACACCACTATTAGCTAAAAATTCCATACTTTGCGACCAAAGTACTGGATTAAATAATTGACGTGTAAGTGCATCTAAAATGACATCACTTTCAGTTGCGATAGCCACATCGACATTATTAACAACTGGGATAACAGGCGTTTGTATTGATATACCAGCCAAAGCAGCTTTAAATTCTTCGGCTATGGGTTTCATCAATAAACAATGTGATGGTACACTAACAGGCAATGGAAGTGCCCTTTTCGCACCTTTTTCTTTACAAAGAATATTCGCACGTTCAACTGCAGCTTTATCTCCTGCGATCACTACTTGGCCTGGAGAATTAAAATTAACAGGACTGACAATTTCGCCCTGCGCAGCTTCTTCACATGCTTTTGCTATCTCTTCATTCGACAAACCAATAATCGCTGACATAGCACCAGCACCCTCAGGTACTGCTTTTTGCATTAATTGGCCACGTAATGCGACTAATTTAATTGCATCTTTATAATTTAAAGCACCTGCACAGACAAGTGCCGAATATTCACCTAGACTATGCCCTGCCATATAGTCTGGACTACATCCATTTTTTTCTACCCACAAGCGATAAATAGCCGTAGATGCCGCAAGCAAAGCAGGTTGTGTTTTTTCTGTTTGATTTAACTCAAGTTCAGGCCCCATTTGGGTTAATGCAAAGAGATCGTAACCTAATACTTCGCTTGCTTCATCGAAGGTATTTTTAATTATAGAATTTATCTCAGATAAAGCATTAAGCATGCCTACACTTTGTGAGCCTTGCCCTGGAAAAACAAATGCGATTTTACTCATAATCTATCCTACTTAAGCACTATTAAAATTTAACTAACGCTGAACCCCAGGTAAACCCTCCACCAAAGGCTTCTAGCAAAATAATTTGTCCACGTTGGATACGTCCATCTCTCACTGCTTCATCAAGAGCAGTAGGTACCGAAGCTGCAGACGTATTACCATGTTTATCGAGGGTTATAACTACTTTTTCCATTGGCATACCTAATTTTTGGGCGGTGGCGGAAATTATTCTTAAATTCGCTTGATGCGGTACTAACCAATCAATTTCACTGTCTTTTATGTTATTTGCTTTTAATGTTTCTTCAACTACGTTAGCTAATTCAGTAACGGCAACTTTGAATACTTGATTTCCAGTCATCGATAGAAAGGCTTTATCAGTGGGTGTATCCCTTTTTTGATTTGGTAAAGTTAACAATTCCCCAAATCTTCCATCGGCATGAAGGTGCGTAGTTAAAATACCTGGTTTATTTGATTGCCCTAAAACAACTGCACCTGCACCATCACCAAATAAAATGACTGTCCCTCTATCAGTTTTATCAACGGTTTTAGACAATGTATCAGCACCAATTACCAGTGCATGTTTGACCATGCCTGTTTTAATGAATTGATCTGCAACACTAAGCGCATAACAAAAACCAGCGCAAGCTGCGGCTATATCAAATGCAGGAATATTTTTTATACCTAATTTATTTTGTATTTCGCATGCTGCGCTAGGAAATTGATGGGTATGAGAAGTCGTCGCAACAATAATAAGATCGATCTCTTCTTTTTCAATACCAGCCATTGATAACGCATTTTTAGCTGCTAATTCACCCATAAATGTAACGGTTTCATTTTCGCTAGATATTCTTCTTTCTTTAATGCCAGTGCGGGTGACAATCCACTCATCAGTAGTTTCCACCATTTTTTCCAAATCCATGTTTGTTAATTTTTGATTAGGTAAATAACTTCCTGTACCTAATATTTTACTGTAAATTTTATCTGACATAGATTGGTTATCTCACACTATTTAATTTTATTTTTAAATCAAAGAACAATAAACTGGAAAATTGGTATTCAATTAAATTAATTTCGAAATTTACTTACTAGAAAGAGGGTAAATCGATTTAGAAATTAACTTTGGTACTATAAAAAACAAATCCTAAGCATTTCAACAGAAACAAAAGTGAAATAGCTTAGGATTTTTTGAATGATTACTTGTTGATTACTTTACGACCACGATAGTAACCATCTTTAGTAACATGGTGGCGCAAATGAGTTTCACCACTTTCTTTGTCTACAGAAACTGCTGCTGTTGTTAATGCATCATGTGAACGACGCATACCACGTGCTGAGCGAGTAGGTTTGTTTTGTTGAACTGCCATTATAAACTCCTAAACTAATTGAAATTTTAAGCACTAAAATTAGGCTTAATGTTTTTTTAATTGTGATAATACTGCAAAAGGATTTTCTTTATCAGTATCTTCCTCTATTTCACCAAAAGTTCTGACTAATTCAGGTACTTCACATGATTCAATATCATGCTTGGTAAAAGTAGGTAGTGATAATAAAAATTCATCTTCAATTGCATTTACAAGATCAACTTCACCAAATTCATTAACCAAGATAGGCTCATAGTCATAAGGTAATTTGTCTGCAAACGCGATTTCTTTAATTGGTGAAAGTAAAAATTTGACATCAATGTGTTTTTTAAATTTTTCATTACACCTTTGGCAATAGACAACTACATCTACGCCGGCTTTACCTTCAATAACTACCCTCTTTTCTAGATCAAACTGAAAGGAAACAGAAATATCTATGTCGCTTTCAATTGATTCAACTGAATCACCTAAACGCTCTTGAAAAAGAGATTTGGTATAGTACCCTTGAAAGTCTAAACGTTTTTGAGCACATTTTAACGCATCAAGGGTATGGGGTAATTTTTGTTCAAAATTAATATCATTTGTCTTCATAGGGCGCGCATGATAACCGTCTATGAGAAGATAGTCAAAAATAAATATTAGCGACGATCACCCATAATACGTAAGAGCATGATAAATAAGTTAATAAAATCTAAGTATAAAGTTAAGGCACCAAAAATAGTATATTTTCTGAACGTTGATGCATCATTTTCATCAATTTGTTCACCAATTTCCTTTAATTTTTGGGTATCATAAGCCGTTAAACCAACAAAAATGATAACTCCTAAGTAACTTATGAGCAGATTTAATCCAGTATTTTTTAAGAATATGTTAACTATACTGGCAATGATGATTCCGATAAGTCCCATCATTAAGAAACTTCCCATTTTAGTTAAGTCTCTTTTAGTGGTATAACCAATAAATGTCATGGCTCCAAACATACCTGCCGCTGTAATAAATGCTCCTGCGACAGAAGATGTAGTATATTGCATCATTATAGCAGAGAGTGTTACACCCGTCAGCGCAGAATACAACATAAACAAAGCTGTTGCTGCTGAAGCACTCAGTTTTTTCATCGCTGCAGAAAGAGCAATAACAATACCAAATTGTGCACCAATCAGTAGAAAAATAATCATACTGTTTTGCGATAAGAAAAGTCTAAATGCATATTCATTCATCATTAAGAAGTATGATACAACAGCAGTTAAGGTGATTCCAGCAAACATCCAGCCATAAACACCTGACATGTAGGTTTGAATAGAAGATGCTCTGTTTTGAACAATTGATCCGTTAGGATCTCTTCCAAATTGATTCATTTTGTATTCCTCATTAGGCGATTAATATGAATTAAATAAATTTAAATTAGATAAATTGAAATTAAACAAAAATAACTTGTCACGTTACTAATTTACCACACATTGATTTTTTTTTCAGCATGAAAAATTCTTTTTTTTAATTTTTTTCATAAGGATCTCCATCCCCTTCTTTTCGAGTCTTTAACAGTTTAAGAATCCATGTATATTGAGATAAATTGTCTTTAATTAGTTCTTCTACTGTACGATTCATTAGAAGCGCTGAAGTCATTTCGTCAGCTACAAGCAAATCATTATTCAAAGGTGGGAGTATATTAATTTTTAATCGATGTGCTTTCTGGCAATAACTAGGAAATAGTGGAATTACTTCTGCTCTCGTCACTTTAACTAATTTGCCTAATGCTGGCAGTGTCGCTTTATAAGTGTCAAAAAAATCAGCAAATACACTAAATTCAGGCCCATGATCTTGATCTGGAAGATAATATCCCCAATATTGTTGTTTGATAGATTTAATGAATGGTTTAATACCATCATCTCTTGCATGCATTCTGCCGCCGAATCTTCGTCTAGCATAATTCCATAAATAATCTACCAATTGATTTCTTTGGTTATGAAACATAGCTGCCATAGGATGGCCTTTTGAAGCAAATAGCATCGCTGGAATGTCTACAGCCCAGCCATGTGGTACCATAAATATAGCATTTTTCTTGGAAGCAATTAACTCTTCAATTATCTCATAACCAAACCAATCGACTCTTTTTAACACTGCTTCAGGAGATTTGATACTCAGCTCGACCATCATAATCATAGCCTGAGGAGCTATTGCAAACATATCATCTATTATTTTTTCTCGCTCTTCTACAGAAAGTGTTTTAAAACAATATGAGAGATTTGCTTGTGCTCTTCTTCTTGCACCTTTTGCTAAGCGACCCACTTTAATACCTAGCCAACTTAACAATGGAGCTCGCATCTTAGCAGGTATGCAGGCCATGAATACCATCATTAGTACTGCTAGCCAAATACCCCAATACCTAGGTGATAAAAAAGCGAGTTTAAACATCGGAATAAACTCTTTTTTGCTTGTAGTCGTAGGTTCTTTTATTTTTTGCATATTATAAGTGAATTACCTAAGAGTGCTTTGAATCATCAAAGCACTGGAGAAAACTTATTAGAATTAGAAAATGAGTTTGTCTTTTACTGGAGCTACGTAGTTTTCAAAAGCTTTTTTATCGCTTGAAGACATACTTTCAGTTCTTGGAAGGTTTGCTTTTAAAGGATTAACTGCTTTGCCATTAATCCAAATTTCATAGTGTAGATGAGGTCCAGTCGAACGACCTGTATTACCCGAAAGTCCAATTTTTTGACCTCTTTTAACTTTTTGACCTGGTTTTACATGTAAGGATTTAAGATGCATATAGCGAGTTGTGTACTGACCATTATGCTTAATAGCAATATAATTTCCAGCTGCACCCTCCCTTTTTGCATGCGTTACTACACCATCACCGACTGCCAAGATAGGTGTACCTATCGGCATAGCATAGTCCACACCATTATGAGGAGCGATTCTTTTGGTTACAGGATTTAAACGCCTAGGATTAAAATGAGAGCTCACTTTAAAAGATTTTGACATTGGAGTCCTTAAAAAGCCTTGAGATGGTGCGTAACCTTTAATATCATAGAAATTACCATTCTCAGCTTGAAGAGCATAGTAATCCTTACCATCAGTATTGATTCTGACGCCAAGCAACTGACTTTGTTCTAAATCACCGTCAATTAATTCACGTGAAACAACAGCAACTAGCTTGTCCCCCTTTTTGAGTGACTTTAAATTGAACTGCCAACTGAGCGCTCTGTTCATCTGAGCTATCTCTTTTTTGGTCAGCCCTATTGATTTTGCGGCTTCAGATAAGCTGCCTTGGATTTCACCTTGTAGTGTTTTTTCAACCCATTCACCTTGAATAATGTCTTTAACTTCTTCAAATTGATTGCCAACTAATTCATAAGTTCTAGTTTCTCTTTTAGATACAGACCACTTTAGTAATTTAAGCCCACCGTTGTCATCTAGCTCCCAGCTTAAAGTCTGACCGATACCCATATTACTCAATATTTTATTATTTTTAGTTAATTTAGAAATATCAGATAAATCCACACCGTACTGATTTAGAACACTACTCAATGTATCCCCTGACTGAATAATATGCTCATATTTTCCAAAATCTGTTATCGGTGGGCTACCGCCTTCACTTTCAGCAGGATAAGGAAGAACATCATAGAACTCTGAATCAGGGCTTAGAACAAATGAAGGATTATCACTGGAACTCAAAAATACTTCAAGGCCATCCATGAAGTCATACCTACCTTTTTCATTAGGATCGAAAAAAGCAAGACCAACTGTAATAATAGTTAAAGAGACAAGCAGGGCTCTATGCACAATAGGCATACTAGTATAAGTATTAGCTGATGTTTGTAGTATTCTAATTGACACTTAAAAATCCAATCTAGAGGTTGATAAATCTAAAAAATCATGAATTTAATATTTCTCAAATCATAATAATCATTTTATCAACAAATTAATTATAAAAATCTGCCCACAGGAAGTTGAATCAACCAACTAAACCAGCAATTTGGCTTTAGAACATTGCTTGTTCAGCCCCGTTTTGCATTTAACCTATTACATAATTTGCTTTTAGTTTATTGCCCCTGCATGAGTAGGCCTAGTTGCCCTTAAGTTTTGCCATATATTAACTTATGGTCATTAACAATTAACAGCCGTACAACAGTCATAAACCTCAACATTATACACTATCTTCAGAATAAGCTTTTAATAAATCACAATATTTTACTTTAACTGCAAAATCCACTATAGATAAACTGGTGAATAATCAATTTACTTGTTTTATTATGTTTTAGCTTGCTTTTCGTAACTAATTTTACGAAATATTTTTAACTGGTAAATATCACCCAAAAGTATCAATTGTTTAGCTTTTTACCTTAATTGACAAAGCATTTTAAGCTAGCCTCTAAAAAAATCTACCCAATAGAAATCAAGATGCAGTTTTTACTAATCTATAACACTCACCGAATGGCCATTAGGATACAATCTGCAACAGCAACTTGAAGTAACTGTAGTATAGTCTCTTTTACTTAACAGAACATGAATACATTAATCAATAATTCAATTTATATTTCAATAGTAAAATTTACACTGATTTAATTAGACTTATTTTTTTTAAAAAAGTTCCCCAAAAGATTACGATCAATTTAAAGATCAAATTCTCTAGGCCATCCATATGATATTCTTCGTATTCCTCGACTTTGCTTAGATTAACTTTATAAGTATTTCACTATGATATCTGTTATTTTTAATGTAATATAGAATGACAGACAAGGGAATAATTTCCGACAATATATAGCTGTCAAAATATACTTATAAGTAAAATTCTGAGAGAAAATATGCAGCAAGAACATGACCTTCATGAAAACTTAATCATCCTTGAGACAAAAGTTGCTTATCAAGACAGAACGATTGAGCTTCTGAATGAATCTATTATAGAACAACAATTTGAATTAGAAAAATTAAAAAAACAAATTCACTACTTAAGTAAAAAATTACATAGCATTGAACCTTCAAATTTGGCAATGCCTCATGAAGAGACACCACCACCTCATTACTAAAATTTCAATTATCTTTGTGTTTATTCTGATGATAAGAGCTGAAAGATCAAGCTATCATTTGCCTTTATTTGCTTTTGTAACTTAAGCCTTTCCGCTCTTAATATTGTTTTTAAATCATGTAGCGCTTTTTCAAAGTCATCATTGATAATTATGTAATCGTATTCTGCATAATGTTCCATCTCGCTAATCGCTTTTTGCATCCTAAAATTAATGACTTCATCACTGTCTTGTCCTCTGCCTTTTAATCGCCTCAACAACTCATTTTTTGAAGGGGGCAGAATAAAAATTGATACGGATTCTGGCATTTTGCCGCGAATTTGTCTTGCACCTTGCCAATCGATATCTAAAAAAACATCCACACCAGAGTTTAAAGTTTCAAGGATTGATTGCTTTGAGGTACCATAAAATTTACCAAAAACTTCTGCATACTCAAGAAATTCATTATGGGCAACCATTTGATGAAAATGCGCTTCATCAACAAAGTGATAATGAACACCGTTTTGCTCGCCCTCTCTTTTGCTACGGGTTGTATGCGACACTGAAACTTGTGCATCATAACGTGGTTGTGTTTTCAAAAACGCTTGAATAAGGCTAGATTTACCAGCACCACTAGGCGCGGAAATTATATATAGTGTACCTAACTGACTCATGCTTAAACCTATTTTAACAATGATAAGAGTGATTAATTATCAAACACTTCAAGAAGTTTGAATTGAATACATACTAAAGGCATATCGTAGGAAAACATATTAAACTCTTCGAAAAAAGCACGTGTTTGATTTTGCCAATAGGCTAAGGACAGATCCCCTTCTCCTTCAGCCCTTGCATGCTCTTCATCCACTTTCAAAAAAGTAGTCACTTTTACATGTGTGACCTCAACTGAACATGCGGGTTCAGAGTCTGCGCCTATGATAATAAATGCATCACCAGCTTCAGGTAGATTATCAGCTTCATATAAAGTACATGTAGCCGTCTTGACTCCTAGTGTGATAAGTTCTAGTAAATGCTTTGTTTCTTCTTCGGTGTAACCGAATGTCCATCTTTCAACATTATCATAGATAGCCGGAATTTGTTTCATATGCAGATCCCTTTAAATGGTATGCTTTAGTTTACTTACGTTTAGTTTAGTTTAGTTTAGTTTAGTTTCAGTGTATCTAATTAATAAAAGCAAATTCAACAACATTAATTAAAGTGAAAACAAAACGTGGCTACATAAATCAATGCTTCATAAAACACCTCAATCGACTTTTTTCTATGAAAGCATTATAATTCAAATTCAATAAAGAACATCATTTTCTGTTAAACTATGGAAAAAAACAAGCATAGTATGAAATACTGGCAGAGGATTATAAAATGAAGCGCGCAATAAGAATAACATTTACTTTAATAAGCTTAGTTTTATCTGGAATTCTGCTTATCTATTTTTTGCCGCAATCCCAGCAAGTCGCACCTTGGTTTGCAAAATTTTTATCTAAACATAATGAGCTTACCATCAATTTTAGTCATATTGAACATAGTCTATCTCAAGCAAACACGATAACGATACATAATCTAGCCATTAAGTCTGCTGACGATGAAAATATATTGACAGCGCAAAAAATGATTGTTTCTTTTAATTCATTAACTGACTTTTTTACGCTTCCTACTCAAGAATTTTTGAATTTAAAATACCTTTATATTGAAAACGGCCATATTAATCTTTCTAAACTTCCATCACAAAGAGTCATCCATATTAAAGAGTTACAGCTAAAAAATGTAAAATATGAAACCGTGATAAACTCATTTAAGACACAATTTATCGGCCTTAGTGGAAAATTCAGTGATTGGATCAATAATCGTGCAGATTGGTATGACAAAACTAGTGAGTTTAATTTGTATGCTGTAAAGGTCGTTTTTTCTCGAATTGATGACCTCTCTAAGATCCCGTCTGATACTAATAACAACTTACTGCCTTCCTTAAATTCTACCCATGCCCTGAACACTATTTTTGGTGATCGATTTAATGTTTCTAACCTAACATTAAAGGGTAGAATACTTGATAAAGTTTTGTTTTTGGATATTTTGGGTTTTGATTGGTTAGATGGAGCAATTTCAACTAACGGTCGCTTTTCTAATGACTTATGGAGAATAGATACTTTATTTATTGATAATATTCAACGTGATTTTAATATTGATATTGATATGAGTAGGCTGGATTTATTGAATAAAAAAATTCAAATCAAAGAATTAACAATCATTAATTCTACACTTTCTGGAATAAATTGGGCATTAGAAGATTTGTATTTCAAAGCAAAAAATATAGATCTTTCGAACGGAAAGATAACTAAGTTGAATGATAATACCGAGAGCCTAATTGAATCAACCGCAAATAGATTACTTTTTGATGATTTAATTTTGAATCAGTTAAATATTTCAACTGAAATTAAGAAAAATAAATGGTTGTTAAATACCATTAGTACCTCTTTGCTGAATGGATTTATCTCTTTTAGTGGTGTTATTGACTTGCAGAGCAAGCATTTAGCCATTGATAAAATGGTTGCGAATGATTTTAGTTTTACTATCCAAACATTACCTAATTCATTGGGTACACTATTGAACTTCCTTAATCCACTGAATGATTTATCAATACAAATACTTCAAGTTAAAAATTTTTCGCTACAAAGTACATCTAGTAAGTTACCCTGGCAATTTAGAAACTTAACGCTTGAAGGTAAAAATATCAAGTTAAAAGAAAAAAGTGTTTATCAATTATTCAATGGTATTTTTAATGGTTCCATGGATAGATTTTCAATTAAAAAAATTGATATGAACAAAGGATTATCCTTTACCCTGCTTTCAGATAGGCAACAATTCTATTTTAGCAACATACACAGTGCAAATAGCAATGGTTATATTAATATTCCCAAATTAAGTATATCTAAAACATCTCCTGCAAAAATTGATTTATCCTTTTTAGCTCAGGGGATTGATAGTGATATTTTTACGCATTGGCATATACCCTCTTTTAATATAGATAGTAAGGTATCAGGTAAAACTATTGATATACATGCGCATGTAAGAGGAGTAATACCGGGTAGTTCGACAGTAAACTCATTATTAAATAAAACAACTGAGATCTTACCAAATTTCGATTTACCTAAATACTTAGGTTTATCTGGAGAGATAGAGGCTTCAAATAGCGCTGATTTTGGTGTTAACAATCAGCGATTTAATATCATACAGCAATACGTTGATGGAAATATAATATCAAGATCTGAAGAACACTTACCATCACTTAAATCACTTGGCGATGAAGTTAAGAAAGTTCCCCAAAAAGAAATGATGCATCCAGAAAAGATTTTAGAAATTTCTACCAAGGCCCATCAAGAAGTTGATTTTATTTTTGAACTCTATCAATCTATTTTTTCAAATGCCATTGATTTAAAAATAAACAAGCTGAAAACTGCCCCTTTTTTTGATAACATCCCACAAGATGTTAATGAAATTGAGACAATTCCTAGTGAGTAAATCAATACATAAGCCATTGAGATAAATAAATAGATTACAAAAGATCGTAGTTGAGAATTGAATAGATTATAAGAATTTAGGACACTAAAAATAGATCTCTAATGAATCAAATTTAATATATGTTCAACTATTTTCTAGTTCATTTTGCAACGAAAGCCATTCTTCTTCTGCAGACTCTAAATTATACTTTATCTCAATTTGCTGCTGTAATATATCTTGAAGTTTCGATTTATTCTCTGGTTCATAGAGTGAGTTATCTGATAACTTTTCTTCTAACTCAGCCAATAATTTAGCTTGTTTTTCAATTATTTTTTCTTGTTCAGTTATTTTCTTTCGTATTGGTGCTGTTTTTGCTCTTAATTGTGCTTCAATCTTTTTTTGATCTTTTCTACTGATACTTAGATTGTCATCTTCTTGCTCTTTTATCGCGACTAAATTGGATTGCTCTTTTGCATTGATTAGATTATTTTTTTGTTGCTCAGCAATCCATTTTTGGTAGTCTGCTAAGTCACCTTGAAATATTTCTACTTGGCCTGCATCAACTAGATAGAATTCATCCGTAACAGCTCTTAATAAATGTCTATCATGTGATACTACAATCAAAGCGCCTTCAAAACCTATCAATGCATCAGTTAAAGCATCGCGCATTTCTAAATCGAGATGATTTGTTGGCTCATCTAATAGTAACAAGTTAGGTTTTTGCCAAATTATTAAGGCGAGTACAAGACGTGCTTTTTCTCCTCCTGAAAAAACCCGCGTAGGTTCTAATACTTTATCACCTTTAAAGGCAAAGCCTCCTAAAAAATTGCGTAATACTTGTTCATTTTCTTTAGGGGCAATTCTTTGCAAATGTAATAGAGGTGATCCTTCTGGATCGAGATACTCTAATTGATGCTGAGCAAAATACCCTAATGCAATACCTTTTGAGTGGGTAATATTTCCTTCAATAGGGGCAATTTCTCCAGCTAATAATTTAACCAACGTTGACTTCCCCGCACCATTACGGCCCAGCAATCCAATTCTTGAACCTGGCACGAGGTTCAATTTGATCGATTTTAATATAATTTTATCCGCATACCCTGCGCTGACTTTTTCCATTTGCAAAATCGGGTTGGGTAAATTTTCTGGCTTCGGGAACTCAAAATCAAAACCTCTATCCACTTTCAAAGGGATCAGTTCATCCATTTTTTCTAGCATTTTAATACGACTTTGTGCTTGTTTTGCTTTAGATGCTTTGGCTTTAAATCTATCAATGAAGCTCTGTAAGTGTGCTTTCTTTGCTTGTTGTGCTTCAATCAAAGCTTGATGTTGAGCCAATTTCATTGCCCTTTGCCTCTCAAAACCACTATAATTCCCAGTATATTCAAACATTTGTTGATTTTCGATATGAATGATTTTGTCGCATATAGGATCAATAAAATCTCGGTCATGAGAAATTAATATTAATGTTCCAGGGTAAGATTGGAGCCATTTTTCCAGCCAAATCACCGCATCCAAATCCAGATGATTCGTCGGCTCATCTAAAAGTAATAAATCAGAACGGCACAGCAATGCCTGAGCTAGATTAAGTCGCATTCTCCACCCACCTGAAAAATCTTTTACTGGTGTTTGGAGCATATCTTCAGTGAATCCTAAGCCAGCTAGCAATTGTGAAGCTCGAGAGTGAATTGTCCAGGCTCCAATGACATCAAGTTGCTCGTGTAATTTTGCAATACGCATTCCGTCATTGTTTAGCGTTGCTTTGTCTAGCGCAGATGATAATTCTCGATATTCCCTATCACCATCCAGCACATATTCAAGTGAACTGATATCTAAAGCGGGTGTCTCTTGTAATACCCAAGCCAAAGACCAAGTAGGTGGAATCTGAATCTCTCCTTGCTCTGGATTCAATTCTCCTTTTATTAGAGAGAGTAGTGTTGATTTACCACAGCCATTTTTTCCAACTAAACCTACTTTTTGTTTTGGATTGATTACTGCTTGGCTATTGTCTAAGAGGACCTGTAGGCCTCGTCTTACTTGTAAATCAATAAATTTAATCATTTCAATCTTTACCTAATAATTATCGCGTGATATGTCGCTTTTATTTCATGTTGCAAATTTACGTTTCTCTGATTGCGTTTAAGAACACGTATTTAATTACTTATGATAACATTTTTATTCCTTATTTAATGCCTTTTTATCGCGTTCTAATGATCCACATTTTAAACTCATTGTTATTCTACCGCTTTTCATCACTTTCTGATGCCAATATTGACTTAGCATAACGTTGAAAGAGACAAATTACTTTTTTGTCAGTTCATTTAATTTTACGTTTGATTAATATCAAGTCTATTGGTTCAAAATTAAAATGAGTATTTTGAAAACTAGCAAACAAGCAGTCTTTTCAGAATAATACTTGACTATTTCTCTTCAATAGCATCCTACAAAACATAAATACTTAAATACAGTGGATGTCAGCATATTACTCTCTGGTTTTTTGAAAATAAATAGCTTAAAATATAAAAGCCGTCAGACTATTTATCTGAAATGGTGAGGGGCTTGCACTTTGCAAGTCAGTTATTCAATTCAGCTATCATATCGAACTGTATTTCGATGGTGATATTGGAGTTTATTATGGTTTACGTAGGTCTACTATGTTACGCATTGTGCGTTCTTCTTGCTAATATTTTTGTCACCACCTTTGTGTACTTTGATAAAGTTCCTGTTATAGAGCACATTCCCTATATTGAAACACTACCTTTAAGCATTGGTACTATTTTTTTTGGGGCTATATTCACACTTAGAGACCACTTACATCGCTCAGGGTTAAAATATGTCTATATCGGAATTGCATTATCACTATTGGTTACTTTAACTTATAACTACTATAATGATATTCCTGGCCAAATTATTTTTGCTTCTTTCTTCTCTTTATTTTTAAGTGAATTAACTAATACTGCTGTTTTCCAACGCTATATCCATCAAACATGGTATAAGAAAGTTTTAAAAAGTAATGCAGCCAGTGTACCAGTTGATAGTACTTTGTTTGCTTTTATGGCATTCTACGGAACTGAACCTATAGATTTTATATTAAAGATCATTCTTGCAGACATCATTTTCAAATTTTTCTTTGCAACTTTAGTTATACTTATTCCTAAAGACTTTTTTAGAAGCAAAAAGAATATCGAAGCCGCGAGACAAAATGAGTCAGCTAATGCAAATTTAGCTTTTTCAAACGCAGTTCAAGAGAGCAATAAATAAGGAAATTATGTGGACATTGAATCTTCATATAATGGCTTGTGGATTAAAACAATTACAAATCCACATCCAGAAATCAGCATGATACAGACACATATTGTAGATTTACCTATACTGTGTCCTAAGAGCCAAAATCCTATGCAAGGCTCTACTTTAAAAATAACCTATGATGCAAAATCTTATTTATTAGAATTATTTGCCCTTGATAAATATATTAAAGGATTTATTGGTCATCAGGTTGTGAGAGATATTGAATACTTTGTGCAGGTAGTTGCAATGGATTGCGCTAAAGCTCTAGCTAATGAAGTTACTGTTGAAGCAGATATTATTTTAAATACCGCTCCACCCTATGGGCTATCTCAAAAACAACATATAGTCATCAAGGCATCTCCACAAAATTAGAGTAATTAAAATATTATAAATATCAATGTGTTATCAATAATAGGGTTTTATAACTTGTTTATGTATTTACCGTTTTTAATTGATTTACAGCGGTAAATACACATACAAAGTTAGACATTACTCGGAGTCTTCATCTATTAAATCAGGCACTTGCAGAACATTAAACCAATGATTCAATTTATTTTTAACTAATTCCACCCCTACTTTTTTAGTAGATGAAAACACTTCAACTTGAATATCCGCATTCATTGATTTTAAAGAGTCTCTGACCTTACTAAGCTGTTGTTTTAATGCCCCCGAAGCTAATTTATCTGATTTAGTTAACAATACTAAAACGGAAAGTTCTGCGTCTACGGCCCACTTAATCATATTTTGATCGAGCTCTTTTAGTGGATGTCGTATATCCATTAAAATCACAATTCCTTTTAAGCTATCACGTTTTTGTAGATATTCACTTAAAGATTTTTGCCATTTACGCTTTACTTCTTCTGGTACTTCCGCATATCCATAGCCTGGTAAGTCAACAAGCCGGCAATTATCTGCTACTTCAAATAGATTAATTAATTGTGTTCTTCCTGGCGTTTTACTTGTCCTAGCTAAGCTTTTTTGCCCAGTTAATGTGTTAAGTGCACTAGATTTTCCAGCATTCGAACGCCCAGCAAATGCAATCTCCACACCTGTATCGGGGGGTAAATGTCTGATATCAGGGGCACTTAATACAAATTTAGTCATATGGTAGTTCAATGATTGCATGATTTATCCTAATCAATAAAAAAGTAAGTATTATTTCTAAAAATTAAAAATTTCGTTTGATTCAGTTTCTAATGGGCAACAGCTTTCATAATTTACATCGGTACACCACTATGAAAACGAAACTCAGAATCTGCACTGAGTATCAACTCCTCTTCAATTCTTGCGAAAAAATGAATCCTATCTTGAATTTTTTGGGTGCTCAACTGATTTTCACTATTTTTAGTGGTTTCACCCATCAGCATGGCACTCAACGACAGATAATCTTGATAGTGCCTCGCTTCAGAACGTAATAAAGAGATATAAAATTGACTTAGTTCTTTATCTACAAAAGGGGCTAAACGAGCAAATCTTTCACAGGAACGAGCTTCAATATATGCTCCACAAATCAATTTATCAACCAATGTCATGGGTTCATGGGTTCTTACCCCCTGTAATAATCTTTTGGCATATCTACCTGCGGTAATGTTAGCATATACAACGCCTCTGCTTTGCATTATTTCTAGCACTTGAATAAAATGGTGCAATTCTTCTTTTATCAGCAATACCATATCGCTTAATAAAGTTTCTGCTAACAGCTCAAAATCAGGGGGTTCACTCTGGTAGTCAAAAGAACTTGAGAACATGGTTTGATTAAGATCTTTTCTGATAGAGAGTTTCGCTTTCGAAAAATGATGAGATTGTCTTAACTCTTCAAGCGTACCTTTTTGCCTATAAACATAATCTTCAAATGGCTTTAATTGTTTTAATAAGGCATTTGATCCTGCATCATCTAAAACATACTTGCGCAATAATAAAGCTGCTGTTTGAGCCGCCTTTAGTTCACACACTAAGTGATCGATAAGCACTAATGAGAGATTTTGTGGCTTAATTGCTTCATCAACCCACGATTGAGGGGTTCTACAAGATAAAAATGTGGTTACAGGAAGCAACCACACCTCTATATTGGCTAAAGAAATTTCATTTTCTACTAATTTTACAGGCACATTCATAAATTATTCTTATTCAATCAATTAAAAAGTTCATACATGGTATTGAGTGCATTGGTTTTTTATGATGCATTTTTCTTTTAGAATTCTCCGCTTTCATGTTCATTATTTCATCATGCTATTACTTATAAAGGTATCGCTTTACTTATTCACTCGATCATAAATTTTAAATACCATATCAAAGGCATTATTTTCATCAGCTAAATACAGTTCTTCGTAACTTAAATTGAATTGTAGATTATTGGAAGTGGATAGAATGCCATTAAATTTTGGGAAAAAAGCATCGGCATTAAATTCATGTTTTACTTCAGTTATATAAAGCCTATCTGCTAAGTCTAGACTCGAATGATAAATAGTTGCTCCCCCAATGATCATGATTTCATTTAATTGTTCGATGTCATGTGAGTTTAGGTGAATACTCTTCTTTAAAATGTCTCTTTTAGCAATCTCTAGGCTTTCTTGAAGAGAATGCGCAACTACAGCATCATTTAGCTTAATGGCTTGTTTAGTCAAGACAATATTTGTTCTTCCGGGTAAAGCTTTACCGATCGATTGATAAGTTTTTCTCCCCATAATAACAGGCTTGCCGAGTGTATGTTTTTTAAACCATTTAAAATCAGCGGGCAAATGCCACAGCATTTTATTATCTAAGCCTATGGCATTCGATATATCTATTGCTGCAATTAGACTAATTTTCATTATCCCCTCTTTGGCTGATCTTATTAAGTTATTTATATTTTCAGGTACTTATTTAACTTAACCTAGTACCTATTAATTATAAAAATTTATATCTGAACTGACTGATTTATTCATCATCATCGTAATAACCACCGCTATAATTATCAAATCTTGACCATTGACCATTAAAGGCTAACCTGACTTTTCCTATCGGTCCATTACGTTGCTTTCCTAGAATAATCTCCGCAATCCCTTTAAGATCGCTATTGTCGTTATAGACCTCATCTCGATAAATGAACATAATAACATCAGCATCTTGCTCTATAGAGCCAGACTCCCTCAAGTCAGAGTTGACAGGCCTTTTATCTGCTCTTTGCTCTAGACTTCGATTCAATTGTGATAGAGCAACAACTGGAACTTGCAACTCTTTAGCCAGTGCTTTTAATGAACGGGAAATCTCGGCAATTTCCAAAGTACGATTATCCTTAAGCTCAGGTACACGCATCAGCTGAAGATAATCCACCATAATCATACTTAAACCATCATGCTCACGATAAATTCTTCTGGCCCTTGATCTTACCTCGGTTGGAGTTAAGCCTGAACTGTCATCGATATACATATTTTTCTTATCAGATAAAATACTCATTGTACTAGAAATACGTGACCAATCATCATCATCTAATTGCCCTGTTCTTACTTTAGTCTGATCGACCCTGGACAAAGAAGCGAGCATTCTCATCATTAATTGTTCTGCTGGCATTTCTAGACTAAAAATAAGCACAGGCTTATTTTGCATCATCATGGCATTTTCACACAGGTTCATTGCAAATGTTGTTTTACCCATGGACGGTCTCGCTGCCACAATAATAAGATCAGAGCGTTGAAGTCCTGCTGTTTTTTTATCTAAATCAATGAATCCAGTAGAAACACCTGTCACTCCATCATGAGGTTTTTGATATAACAGTTCAATTCTTTCAATCGTTTCTGATAGAACCGCATCAATATTTTTAGGTCCTTCACTGGTATTGGCCCTTGATTCAGCTATTTTAAACACTCTTGATTCAGCTAAATCTAATAGCTCGGCACTGCTTCTTCCCTGAGTGTCATAACCTGCATCGGCAATTTCATTTGCCACAGCTATCATTTCTCTTACAATAGCACGCTCTCTAATGATATCTGCGTACGCCACAATATTAGCAACACTTGGCGTATTTTTGGCCATTTCAGCAAGATAAGAAAAACCACCAACCTGCTCAAGTTCATTTAACGCTTCAAGAGACTGAGATAAGGTAATCAAATCGACTGGATTTCCTCTCTCTATTTGCCGATGAATTTCCCTAAATATGATCCTGTGAGATCTAGTGTAAAAATCAGACTCACTTACTCTTTCTGCTACCTGATCCCATTTTTCATTATCAATCAGTAATCCCCCTAAGACGGATTGCTCTGCCTCCATTGATTGCGGAGGTAATTTTAATTGAGCCATTTGTCTATCTTGATAGTAGGAGTTAGGTGAAGAATAAATTGGTTCATAAACCATGTTATCTCCTCTATCTTCAGGGTAATTATCCGAAGCATAAGGTGAGGGTTCGGGTGGCTTTGAATAGAAAGATGATGGCATAAAATACTCGATTTAATTTTAATAAAATAAGGATTACTTTTAAAAAAGTTTCCTATGAACTAAACTTTTAATTAATGATAGCATATCATAAGTACATGCATTATTTTTGCTTATTGTATGCTAATATATCTTTTTGAGGAATATCATGCCATGCATTTATTTTTTGGCAAGCTAAGGATATTTTTGCGCACTATAGTTTCAAAAAGTAACACCTCTATTTTAAGGATATTAAGCCATGTCTCCACTAGAAAAATATCAACAAGCCCTAGCATCTAAAGAATTTATGCCAGATTCTATCCAAGAATCAGCAATAAAAGCACTAAATGCACGCTATCAAGAGCTAATTAAAATAGATTTTACTCAACTGAGCACATCTTCATATAATAAAACATCGTTCATAAGACGCTTCAAACCGCTATCTAAACTTTTAAAAAGCAATCAAAATCAACAACCTAATTTTACCCCATCTGCAGTAAGAGGATTATACATGTGGGGAGGCGTAGGACGCGGTAAAACCTGGATGATGGATATATTTTATCATTCATTACCCGCACCCTATAAAAAGAGACTACATTTCCATCGGTTTATGCATTTTGCCCATGAAAAATTAAATGCTCACCAAGGGGAGACGAATCCTATAGAAAGTATAGCTGATGAAATAGTGCAAGATACCAGAATTTTATGTTTTGATGAATTCTTTGTATCGGATATTACTGATGCTATGATTTTAGGTAATTTACTTGAGGCACTATTTAAGCGAGGGGTAACATTGATTGCCACATCTAACATTCCTCCTGATGAGCTTTATAAAAATGGATTACAACGAACCCGTTTTTTACCTGCAATAGAATCGATAAAAGCACACTGTGACATTATGAATATTGATTCTGGAATTGATTACAGATTAAGAACATTAACTCAAGCGAGCCTGTTCCATTTTCCTTTAAACGAAGAAAATAAAAAGAAACTACATATACTCTATGAACAGCTAAGTGGAGAGAAAGTATCACCCCACCCCAAAATTATTTCGATTAATCATCATAATTTTCAGATTGAGAGTGAAGCAAATGGCATTGCATTAATAGATTTTCAGACCCTTTGTGTAGAGCCGCGCAGTCCTCAAGACTTTATTGAATTATCACGCTCTTATCATTCTGTTATTTTACAAAATATCACCCTGATGAGTAGACAAGATGAAAGTGCTGCAAGAAGATTTATTGGCGTTATCGATGAATTTTACGAGAGAAAAGTAAAACTTATCCTAAGCAGTGTTGCTCCAATCGATACGATATATCAAGGGGAATTATTACGCTTTGAGTTTAAACGTTGTTTATCAAGGCTACAAGAAATGCAAAGTCATGAGTATCTAGCTATACCGCATATTCCTTAATTGTTAAATAAAGAGTAGAAATAATGTTTCCTTGAGTAAAGTGAACTCGTCAAATCAATTTACGCTGTGATTTTTATTTAACTCAACCGAACAAATTTTGTGGTGTTCTAAGGGTTTTTTCAATCAGTTTAGGAAGTTTTTGAATGGCTATGCTTTTTGCTTTCCCCATGTTATCTCTTTTCCAAAAGAGCATCAGATCTTTTTTAATAATATCTTCTGTTGAACCTAACATCTTTAACCTACCTGCTTGAATATCATCTTTAACATAATAATAAGGTAAGGTGGCTATGCCTAATCCAGCAAGAATAGCTAAACGTTTATCAGCAAGAGAACTCACCACTAATCTTGACTGTTTAGGTAAGACATGTTTTGTTAGTGCGGTAAAATTTTTTGCGGTATCAGAAATAACAACGCTTTGATATTTTTCTCGTACCTCATCAAGAAATGGAAATTTTTCTTGATGAATAGGATGCGAGGGACTTGCGACAAAGACCATTTCTAAACCAATAATTCTTTTTTTCATGTTCTCACTAGATTCATGCTCTGGCGCATCAATAGCAATAAGGACATCTGCATCTCCACTTCGTAATCTTTCAAAAGCCCCAGATAATACTTCTGTTCTTAAAATTATTTGTGTCTTAGATTGTTCGTTTAACTCTTCTATAAAAGGGAACAATAGATGCTGAGGATATATCGCTTCACATACGATGACAAACTGACTTTCCCAACCACTTGCAATTGCTTGTACTGTTTGTCCTAATTCATCTGCTGTATTTAATATAATCCTGCCTTGCTCTAATAAAAATAATCCCGCTTTAGTGAATTGAGTTTTATGGCCTGAACGGTCAAAAATCATGGTATCTAGCTCTTCTTCAAGCTTTTGAATACTATACGTAATTGCAGAGGGAACCTTATGCAGGTGGTGTGCTGCAGCAGCAAAGCTACCGCACCTATCGATTGCATCAATAATTCTTAACGCTTCTAAACTTAATTGAGGTTTTTTACTCATATTATATCCAAAAGTGAAGATTGCCAGATAATAAAGTTAAATCGGGATAAACAAATAATTGTTAACACATCCTAGAACAACTAACTTGTTAGCAATATGACAAATATTTTTACATTTTGCAATACACAACCAATTAATAAGCAAAAACTTTGATTTAGATTAATTATTGCACAACTGTTAGTCCATGCTAATGACAATATCTGCTTCTCTTTTTTCTGCCTTACTCATGCCTGAACGCCAAAAGAAATAAGGCTCTGTAAAGCCACCTATTGCAGCAAGAAAAGGCTCGCCACTATTTGAAACTGCATGTAGTCCGATTGCCGCTTTCATACGTTTAGGCAAACGCAATATCTCTTCTGCAACTTTCAGAACAGCTTCTTTAGAGGATAATCCACATTCCATATACTGAACTATAGATTTAGCAGCGACAGTCCTAATAGCATACTCACCGTGCCCAATGCAACCTGCTGCTCCATAACGAGAATCTGCATACATACCTGCGCCCAAAATGGGTGAATCACCCAAGCGTCCAGGGTGTTTCCATGCCCATCCACTGGTACTGACTCCCCCAGCCATATGTGTAGTATTATCCTGTACTAATGCAACGACCGTGCCACCAGCTTTTTGAGGATCTGCAGTTTTCCAGGCAAGTTCTGAGAAATTTAAAGAGGGAACATCAACTAAATTATGATCTTTTAGCCACTTGTTATAAGCGATTAAACTATTAGGTGTCAGCGCAATATGTCTCCCAAATCCCTGTTCATCAGCAAAGTGTCTTGCCCCTTCACCTACCAAAACCACATGAGGTAAAACTTCCATGACTTTTCTGGCGACCGATATGGGATGAAGCGCTTGTTTAAGAGCGCCAATCACGCCAGCCTCTTTAGTTGTTCCATCAATAATCGCTGCATCAAATTCCATTTCTCCTAGCATATTCGGCCATGAATGAATTCCCACAGAAGTGACTTCTTCATCTAACTCAACAATTTTGATCATTGTTTCAATTGTATCTAAATGGGATTTATTTGCATTAAGTGAAGAAATTCCTTCATCCAATGCATTTTTACCCTCACCTGTTATTAAAAAAAAAGCCATAGTGATTCCCTAAGTTAAATTAATTTTTGCAGGTAAAAAGACATGGATACATGGTGTGTTTATTGTTCATATATAATCGCATCAGCTGCAGCATAGGCTGAGCTCCATGCCCATTGGAAATTATAGCCTCCAAGCCAACCTGTTACATCTAGTACTTCTCCAATAAAATAGAGACCTTTGACAGATTTTACTTCCATAGTTTTTGAAGAAATATAATTTGTGTCAATGCCACCTAAAGTCACTTCAGCAGTTCTATAACCTTCAGTGCTATTAGGCTTGATAGCCCAGGAATGTAACAATTGATCGATTGTTTCAATCTTTTGAAGGCTCAACTCTGCTAAAGTAGTGACAGGTAATAAATTCATTTCATAAAAAAGTTCAACCACTCTTTTGGGCAGCAATTGAGAAATGAAGGTCTTTGTTTGTTGATTCGGATGAGAAGATTTTGCATGGATAAGTAACTCTTTAAGTGAGTGGCCTGGCAATAAGTCTAAAATCAACGATTCTCCTTCTTTCCAATAATTAGATATCTGTAAAATAGCAGGTCCCGAAAGTCCCCGATGAGTAAAAAGAGTGTTTTCTTTAAATGTCATCCCTGTTTCAGATTTCACTTCACTTGCAATACTTATCCCAGAGAGAGTAGCCACATGATCTAATAAAGGTTTATGTAAGGTTAATGGCACTAGCCCGGCACGGGTAGGATAAACAGGTAAATCGAATTGTTCAGCAATTTGATAGCCCAAAGGGGTAGCTCCTAATCCGGGCATAGATAATCCCCCTGTAGCTATAACCAGTTTTTTAGTGATTATTTCTCCGTCCTGACTCCCAATAGAGAATGCATCATCAAACAGCTTTTCGATGGACTTAATGGTTTGCCTCAACGCAATTTTAACGTTTCCTAACTTACATTCCTCTAGGAGCATATTCACAATATCTTCTGCACTATTATCGCAAAAAAGTTGACCTAGTGTTTTTTCATGATAAGGGATGTCATAGCGACGAATAAGCTCAATAAAATCCCATTGCGTATATCGCGCAAGCGCTGACTTGCAAAAATGGGGATTATGCGAAATAAAAGCCCCAGGTTCTATATTTAAATTGGTAAAATTGCAACGACCTCCACCGGACATTAATATTTTTCTTCCCGGTTTTTTACCATTATCTAAGACAATAACAGACTTACCCATTTGCCCTAATTGTGAAGCACAAAAAAGACCCGCTGCACCAGCACCTATGACAACAACATCATACTCCCTATCTGCAGGAGATAATGGTGCCATCATTTCAGCCAACCTTTGTTTTTGGCATCTTGAAGTTGCTTGACAATGACTTCATACAGCTCAGGGATCATCTCTTTAGCAATTGAAGCCCTCTGAATGACTTGTTCATATGCGATACCATTATCAACCCAGCTCTGCCCTCCATTATGTAAATTAAGCATCATAGGCATAATTCTATCTATCACTTGCGCATATTTTGATTCTGGGGTTAAAGAATCTTCATACTCTTCCCATAACGACATAAATTCCTCTTTAAGAGGTGTTGATAATATGCCAAAAATTCGGTGAGCGGCTTTCTTTTCGTTTTCAGCATTTGCTTCTCTGGCTGCTAGATCAAATGCAATCACATCTCCCGCATCAATTTCCACGATATCATGCAATAAAGCCATTTTAACCATCCTAAAGAAATCAAGATGTGCAGGTAGAAATGGCTTTAACGTTAATAATCCAATAGCTAGCTGCCAGCTATGCTCTGCTGAATTTTCATGGCGATGCTGGCCGTATATTTTAGTTTTTCGTTCAATCTGTTTTAACTTATCTATTTCCATCCAGAATTGAATTGTTGCGGTAAACTGTCCAAAATCCAACGTTTCATTATGAGTATGATTCATTAATTATCCTTTTAATTAAGTTATTTGCTACACTAAATATTCCATACTGTTAAAAAAGAAAGCCCTTCACAAAGAGGGCTTTAATTATTATTTAGCAATCTATTCAACTACTATAAAAATGAATAATTTGCTCTTTTAATTCATCGCTTTTAAAAAGGAATATCATCAGAAAAATCAGCAGGTGGTTCCATCGATGGGCCGGAAGGATTACTACCAGTAAACTGAGGAGCTGCAGGAGTCGAACTCGTAGCCATTCCTGCCCCCATAGCCATAGCAGGTGCAGCTGCCATTGAAGCTGCTCCCATTGGTGGTGCATCATAGCCCCCTTGTGCACCAGGACGTCCACCAACCATTTGCATCGTTCCATTATAGCCACTTATCACTATTTCTGTTGTATAACGTTCAACACCTTGTTGATCTTGCCATTTACGTGTCTGTAATTGTCCCTCAACATATACCTGAGAGCCTTTTTTTAAATATTGCTGTGCGATTTCAGCCAATTTGCCAAAAACAACGACTCTATGCCACTCTGTTTTTTCTCTATTTTCACCTGTATTTTTATCACGCCAGGTTTCGCTTGTAGCAAGACTTAATGTGGCAACAGGATCATTATTCGCCATAAATCTAACTTCAGGATCTGCGCCTAAATTACCAAGCAATATCACTTTATTTACGCCTCTTGACGCCATAAGATTCTCCTAATAATTAATTATTGTAACTCTTTTATAATAACAAATTTAATGACTTATGAAAAAACTCTAAGCTTAAACGTTTAAAATTCATTTTATTTTCTATTCTGCCATGCTCAATATAGTTTAACATAGGACACGCAAAACGGCACTGAAAATCCATTTTCAAAGAAAAAGAGATGCTTCTATATGTCTTATTATATTTGTGCGATAATATAGCAAGAACAAACTTAAAATTAGCATTTGTGAATTTCTAGCCATTATAACAAGTAACCACGCTAAACAAGAAAAAATTCAGATAATAAAAATTTTGTTATTGAATAATGCAAATTAAAAATTCACCAATAATCAGTTAAAAGACAACTATATTTTCTCTATTCAACGGATAAAAAATCTCATGAAATTTATTGATATACGCGGTGCTCGTACTCACAATTTAAAAAACATCAATTTAACTATCCCAAGAGACAAGCTGATTGTCATAACAGGTTTATCTGGTTCAGGTAAATCTTCTCTTGCATTTGATACTCTTTACGCTGAAGGACAACGTAGATATGTTGAATCCTTATCCGCTTATGCTAGACAGTTCCTTTCTTTAATGGAAAAACCTGATGTTGATCATATTGAAGGGCTTTCTCCCGCTATTTCAATCGAGCAAAAATCAACATCGCACAATCCTCGCTCTACAGTAGGGACTATCACAGAGATTCACGATTATTTAAGATTACTTTTTGCCCGAGTCGGCGAGCCTAGATGCCCAACCCATGATATCCCTTTAGCTGCACAAACAGTCAGTCAGATGGTTGATCAGATATTAGAACAGCCAGAAGGTACTCGTCTTATGATACTGGCCCCTGTCATCAAAGAACGTAAAGGTGAGCATACCAAACTGTTAGAACAATTTGCTTCTCAGGGATATATTCGTGCAAGAATAAATGGAGAGATTTGCGATTTATCCGATCCACCTAAACTTGAATTACAAAAAAAACACACCATAGAAATCGTTGTGGATAGAGTCAAAGTAAGAGATGATATTGCTCAAAGATTAGCAGAATCAATTGAAACAACACTTGAGCTAACAGGTGGTATAGTCGTTATTGCAGACATGGATAATCCAGAAGTAAAAGAATTGCTGTTTTCAGCCAATTTTGCATGCCCAAGTTGTGGTTTTAGTATGCAAGAATTAGAACCTCGTCAATTTTCATTCAATAACCCTGCAGGTGCCTGCCCCACTTGTGATGGTTTAGGCGTACAACAGTATTTTGATGCCTCAAGAGTCATTCAAAATGATGAAGTTTCACTAGCTGGCGGGGCCATAAAAGGATGGGACCGCCGTAATTTTTACTATTTCCAAATGCTAACATCTTTAGCAGAACATTTTCAATTTGATGTGGAAACCCCTTTTAATGAGCTCAGTAAGAAAATAAAAGAAGTGATATTAAATGGTTCAGGAAAAGAAAAAATCGCATTTAAGTACACAAACGATCGTGGAGATATCGTTACAAGAAATCATCCTTTTGAAGGTGTACTCAATAATTTAGAACGCCGATATCGTGAAACGGAATCGATGGCAGTAAGAGAAGAATTGGCCAAATATATTAATAATCGCCCCTGCCAAAGTTGTCATGGCACTCGGTTAAAAGAAGAATCACGGCATGTTTTTATCAATAACACCACATTACCCTACATCTCTGATTTAAGTATAGCCCAAGCAGCTGATTTTTTTGAAACACTCAGCTTATCGGGTCAAAAAGCTAAAATCGCTGAAAAAGTACTGAAGGAAATCAAAGATAGGCTCCATTTTTTAGTCAATGTGGGATTAAACTATCTTTCCTTATCTAGAAGTGCAGATACTTTATCGGGGGGAGAAGCCCAACGTATCCGTCTGGCAAGTCAAATAGGAGCAGGGTTAGTAGGTGTTATGTACGTTCTTGATGAACCTTCTATTGGTCTTCATCAACGTGATAATGAGCGCTTATTAAAAACACTTATCCATTTAAGAGATTTAGGTAACACTGTAATTGTCGTCGAACATGACGAAGATGCAATTAGGGCGGCAGATTACATCATAGATATTGGCCCAGGGGCTGGTGTGCATGGTGGACAAATAGTTGCAGAAGGTTCGATTGATAAAATATTAAAATCAAAGACGTCACTGACAGGACAATATTTAAGTGGTAAAAAAAGTATTATGATGCCTAAAGAACGCCATCTTATTGATAAGGATAAATGCATAGTATTGAAAGGAGCAACGGGTAATAATTTAAAAAATGTAGATTTAACAATACCTGTTGGATTATTGACCTGTATTACTGGTGTATCTGGTTCTGGTAAATCGACCCTTATCAATGACACACTTTTTGCGATTGCACAGCGAGAACTTAATCGGGCCACATTAAATGAACCCGCCCCTTATCGCTCAATCGATGGATTAGAACATTTAGATAAGGTCATTGATATCGATCAAAGCCCAATAGGAAGAACTCCACGGTCCAACCCAGCAACTTACACTGGCATATTTACGCCAATAAGAGAACTATTTGCAGGGGTTCCCGAGTCTAGGGCTAGAGGATATACTCCTGGAAGATTTAGTTTTAATGTGAAAGGAGGCCGGTGTGAAGCTTGTCAAGGTGATGGTGTTATAAAAGTAGAAATGCACTTTTTACCTGATGTTTACGTCCCTTGCGATCACTGTAAAGGCAAGCGATATAATCGTGAAACACTAGATATAAAATATAAGGGTAAAAATATTCATGACATCTTAGAAATGACTATTGAAGATGCAGCTGAATTTTTTAAAGCCATCCCTGCGCTTTCTCGTAAACTGCAAACACTGCTAGATGTTGGGCTATCTTATATTAAATTAGGACAGTCTGCGACAACGCTTTCTGGTGGTGAAGCTCAAAGGGTGAAATTATCCAAAGAATTATCAAAAAGGAGTACTGGACAAACACTTTATATTTTAGATGAACCGACAACAGGACTCCATTTTGCCGATATTGATTTACTGTTAACCGTGCTTCATCAATTACGAGATCAGGGTAACACGATTGTCATTATCGAACATAACCTAGACGTCATTAAAACGGCCGACTGGATTGTAGATTTGGGTCCTGAAGGCGGAAGTGGTGGTGGAGAAATACTGACTTTTGGTCCACCGGAGACAATAGTTAAATGCAAAAAATCGCATACAGCACGTTTTCTCAAACCTCTGCTTGGATAATAATTAAAACTTTATTCCCCTATGCATATTTGCTTAATCTCAATTAAAGTAAGGGGTAGAAATTATAATAGTAAAACGTGTTAAGTTATCCAAGTAGAACTTAATTTGAGCCAAGAATAAAAAGTAGGGTATAATTATTGATTAGACCAATCAATTTATAAATAATTGCTTACCTTAATAAGTAATAGAAGAGGAATGTATGAATTCTGAAAGTAAACACCATGAATCGAATGATGAAATAGATTTAAAAGAATTAGTAATCACGCTATGGAAAGGCAAATGGTTCATCGCTCTGATTGCGATAATCATGATGATTTTAGGTCTTTTGTATAGTACATTTATTCAAACACAAACATCTACACTATCGATTAACGCTTTACCATCATATAAAGCGAACGCATATAATGAATTAAACGCTCAGCTAGCTCAGCTCAATAAAGAACTTACCCCATTTGTTAGTAGCGAAAAATCAGAAGAGAGAAAGGCGTTGAATCTATCTTCTGGATTTTTATTGTCTAAATTAATGGAAAGACTTTCGTCAAGGGAAAATTTATTAGAAATAGCAAAAAAGATCAATTTGATTCCTAAGAAAAAATTAAATGACGAAGAGTGGAATGAAGCCATCATAGGCTTTATTTATGACATAAATATTTTACCCCCTTTAAGCGCTGAAGAGTTAGCGGTGAATAAATCACCTAATCCAAGACGATATTGGGAAATCAGTAGTAGCAACGTTAAAGATAGCGAAGCGTATACAAATCTCCTCAATCAAAGCTTAGCAGAATCGAATGAGTTTGTAAGAGTCACCATTTTAAATGAGATTGAAAAAGAGATTAAACTGTTACAACTCCTCAAAAATCATGAAATAGAAAATATTAATACTGATATAAATAATTTAAAAGCGCGTTATGAACAGGTTATAGAACAGAGAAAAGCGGAATTAATTGAACAAGCCCAGATCGCTCGTCAATTAAACATTGCTAAAAATACGCTTGAAGGTAAAGAATTTATTAACGTACCTAATGTGATTAGCACATCAACTGAAAACAGTTCACCTTTATATTTCCGTGGCTATGAAGCGCTTGAAAGTCAATTAGCACTATTAAATGAGCGTAAAAATATAGAACAATTTATTCCTGAATTGGTTCAGCTAAATGACAGAAAAAGAGTCCTTGAGAATAATCAGCTAGAAGAGCGATTAACTCAAGCGATAAATAATAGCCCCTTAGCCGATAAAACACTATTTCAAGCTGCTAATTTAGACATTAACAAAATCAAATTTGTAAGCAAACCTAACAAGTGGATTTTATTGTTTTTACTTGGGTTTTTGGGAATAGCTATAGGGGCTGTGTTTGTTTTATTAAAAGAGACCTTATTTTCAAAGAAAGTACTATAACATTTGAAATACCATTATAGAAACTGAAAAGGTATAAATTGCTAGCACATGTAAATGGGCTAGCAAAAAATAGCTAATAATTAATTTTGAAGACTATCTAGAAATTGCCACTTAATTATTCGCATTATAGATACTGATTGTGAAGAAGGTGTGAGAGCACTAGAATAAGCATAAATACGTTTTCATTATCTAACTTCACCTGTCAAGCCTCCCTTTTTTCTCTCACCAATTAATCATTTATATTAATAATTCTAAGCTAATCTTGGATAGTAACGCTTAACTTTCCACTAATTATTGAGCACAAGAATATGCAAAGTACTATTGTGTGGCTCATTATTTAATTAATCAACCACACCTAAACTAAATGAGACTTTGCATTACGCCACAAAAGCCCGTAACCGATTCTGTCCCACACACGGCATTAACTAATAGTGTCATTTTACCTTTGATATCAAAGATTAAAATAATAATAACAGGAACCACTACACCTAAAAATATTCTAAAGGGTAACATCAGTGATTTTAATTTCGGTGAGTTAGCAACTAACTGTTCTTCAATTAAAGGCCAAACTTTCCATGCAACAAATAAGGCCAAAAAGAGTTCTCCTATTGGCATTAAATATTGACCAGTGACAACATCCAAAAAGTCAAATAAAGAAAGATTTAAAATTTTCAGTTGGTCTGTAGCACCCATAGACAAGGAACACAATACGCCTAAGGAGAAAAAGCCAACCAAAGAGATAACCACCGCAGTGATTCTTTTCATCTTAAACTGATCTATTAAAGAACTCACAATAACTTCTAACAAAGAGATAGATGAAGTGAGTGCCGCAACAAATAGTGAAGCAAAAAATAATCCACCAAATAACTGTCCTGCCGGCATACTTGCAAACACTGAAGGCATAGTAACAAAGGTTATCCCTGTTCCAGGATTAGCAGGAAGGTTTAACGCAGTAATCGCAGGGAGTACCATCAAACCGGACAAAACGCATGTCGTTAAGGTCAGAACAATTATCCAAACTGTGGAGGGAATAATGCTAGATTTGTCATCTACGTAAGATCCATAAGTAATCATAATCCCCATAGCTAACGATAGGGAGAAAAAACTCAAACCAAGTGCTGATATCCAAGTTTCTCTTGTTACTTTGCTAAAATCAAAGTCTAAAAATTGTTTTAATCCCTCCTCAGAACCAGGTAAAGTATTAGACCGGATAATAAGTATAAACAATAGAATAAGTAAAATTGGCATTAGGTACTTAGATACTTTTTCAATCCCTTTTTGTACACCAAATAATATAGTCGCGGCGGTTGCGCACGCAAAAAATAAATGATACATAACAGGAGAAATAGGTGAGGCTACATAAGTATTAAAATTGTTTAAACTGATAGCCCCATCTGTTGTATGAGTGGCACCTGTTAGGGTACTTACAAAATAAGCGCTAGTCCAGCCTCCGATAACGCTATAAAAAGAGATTATCATAAAACATACAAGAATACCTACCAGTCCAATAAGAGACCAACCTTTCCCTCCAAGCTTCTTGAATGCACCGTAAGGATTTAGCTGAGTTTTTCTACCTAAAGCAATTTCGGTACTCATAAGCACGAGCCCCAAAGTAAGGCAAATTCCTAAATAAATAAGTAAAAAAGCCCCTCCTCCATTTTTAGAGGTTTCAAATGGAAATTTCCATACCGCACCTAATCCTATAGTTGAACCGGCTGATGCCAGTATAAATCCTATTTTTGAACCCCACTGAGAACGCATAAATGCTCCTTAAAATCAAAATTATATACAATCTGTCTATTTGTTTAAGAGTGTTTGCCTTGAGCAATTTCATTTCTGATTGCATCCATATCTAATTGTTTTACTTGATTAACAAGTTCCTCTAGCGCATTTTGGGGTAATGCACCTGATTCTGAATAGAGCATGATATTGTCTCTAAATACCATTAGTTGTGGGATACCCCTAATCTGAAAAGCATTAGCAAGTTCTTGCTCAACTTGGGTATTTACCTTAGCAAAAACCATATCAGGGTGCTCATTTGCCACAGCTTCAAAAATGGGGGCAAAACTCACACAAGGTCCACACCAAGGTGCCCAAAAATCAATGATTACGATAGAGTTATCTTCGATGGTTTTTTGAAAGTTAGTATTATTAAGTTCAATCACAGACATAATTTTACCTTTATTAAGTTTAAGTTTAAGTTTAAGTTTAAGTTTAAGTTTAAGTTTTTAGCACAAAAAAAATTTTGCCGTAAAAAGTACAACACTTTTAGTAAAAATAAAACTGATAATTTCCAACCACTGAAACACTGTTAATTTTTATCTGAAGGGTACTGATCTACGGTGAGCTCTAGCTCTAACGGATAATCATTTCTGATAAGAAGAATAGGGATTTTAGTACCGGGCTCTATTTCCGCGACTCTATCAAGGGTATCTAACGTATTAACTGTAGGTAAATCATTTACCTTTATCAGGATATCACCAATTTTTATGCCACTTTTAGCTGCTGGCCCTTGTTCATCCATAGCACTGACGTATATGCCATTTATTTCCTCTAATGAGTCTTTTCTAGAGAGCTTAATATCTCCTCCGGTAATTCCAAAATAGCCTCTAATTACTTTACCATCTTCAATGATTTTATTCATTACCTTTAGTGCAAGTTCGGTGGGTATTGCAAAACTTAAGCCACCAGAAATATGCGGACTATCCTCAGATGTATTTTCAAATGATAGGGTATTTATTCCAACTAATTCGCCCAATGAATTTACTAATGCACCACCAGAATTTCCATGATTAATAGCCGCATCCGTTTGTAAGAAATTTTGTCTACCCGATTGACTCAGACTCACTCGACCAGTAGCACTAATAATCCCTTGGGTAATTGAAACACCTAGATTATAAGGATTACCTATTGCTAATACTAAATCTCCTACGCGGGTAGTCCTATTTAGGTTGACTGGAATGGCTTTTAAATTATCTGCATCTATTTTCAGTACCGCAAGATCAGTAAGCTCATCCTCACCAACTAAATTTGCCTCGTAGGTATTGCCATCTTGCAGGCTAACAACAATTTGTTGTGCTCCCTTTATAACATGACCATTAGTTAAAATGTAACCATCACTACGCATGACAACTCCAGAACCTAACGTTTGAATGCCCAATTGAGAATCTTTTAACTCATTATTTGGTGCTCGATTATAGACATATACAACAGTGGGCGCTGCAATAGCTACTGCTTTTGAATAAGAAATAGGGGTAGAGTCCATGACATTGTCAATCAATGATGTTGTAGTATTAGGTTGATTAACCTGTCTTATTTGAGGAAATAAAACCAGCAGTAATCCCCCAACTGAAAGACCCATAACGGCAGCTTTAATCAATTGCTTCCACACAAAAACAGACTCCTATTTAATGGCCATTTAATAACGAATATTTCATGGCCCTATTAAACTGATATAGATTACGTTACTTATGAGCACTATTGTAGGCAAAATATTCATCTTGAAATAAACACATCCTAATGATGTTTCGATATTTACCATGAGAAAAATACTCTTTAATAAGCTTAGCTTCAAATTTAAATCCTAATTTTTCATAGATATGAATTGCTTTTAAATTGTCTTCATCAACTATCAAATAGAGTTTATAAAGATTTAGAACTGAAAATGCATAATCAATTGCCAATTTTACTGCTTCGGTCGCATGTCCTTTTCCTTGAGATTTAGGATCAATCATAATAGCAAATTCCGCTCTTCTATGAACATGGTTTATTTCAATCAGTTCAATTAACCCGACCTTATTTCCTTCTGATTCAACGATAAACCTACGTTCAGATTGATCGTGTATGTGCTTATTATACAATTCAACAAGTTCAACAAAAGCTTCATAAGGTTCTTCAAACCAATACCTCATCACAGTTGCATTATTATCTAATTGATGTACAAATTTCAAATCTTCATGTTCTAATGGCCTTAATTTGACCTTTGTTGTAATTTTGGTATTCATCGCCACTCCTTGTTGGTTTGAAAAATTTAAACAGACGACCACATATTTATATTAATTCTTTTAGATAACTAGACATAAAACAATATCTAAAAAATTTATCGGTTTGTCACATTAAAAAAGCACATTTTAACAACCAAGTATTAAAATAAGTATACAGGATTCATCTAAATGAAGCTCACCTAATTTAAACATCTAAGACCATTCAAAAATCTACTCTATTAACTCCCGCATATCCATAAAAACTACGCAATCAATAACCTAGATAACCCTACTATTGGCTATTCCTTGCATAAAAAAACATTACTAGCCTAACAAAAATGTAGAGAAAGTTTCATCTTTTTATTCAAGTATAGTATGATTCAATTATCGTAAATTATATAGACTTAATGGGTTCGGTTCGACTATGAAACATAAGTCAAAATAGAAATGAATATCTCATCTAAACTTATTCTTAGCTTCTCAGATAATTTAAGGTATTCATTTCACCCTAAAAAGGCATCCTTGAAGAAGAAATCAACTATGGAACATATTATCTTTTGGTTAATTGTCATTGGCTTGTTGTTACTTATTGTGCTTGGTATGGCAATTGGTGTAATGTTCGGCAGAAAACCTATCGCTGGTTCATGTGGTGGTATCAGTGCGCTTGGCTTACGCAAAACAAGTAAATGTGAATTTTGTGGCAATGACCCAACACAGTGCAAAAATAAAAAATAAATTCTAAAAATCAGTTTAATTGGCCTGATTATAAGATTGTAAATTTTTAACTTTTACCTAATTGACGTTTAAGATGGGAGCAGCATGGTTTTTGACCCGAATAAATACCCTCTACTTGCAAATGCAAAGTATCCTGACGCACTAAAAAAAATCCCAATTGATTCGCTAAATCAGCTCAGTGATGAATTAAGAGATTTTTTATTACACTCTGTCAGTCGCTCAAGTGGCCATTTTGCCTCAGGTTTGGGTGTGGTAGAGCTGACCATTGCGCTTCATTACGTTTACAATACACCATATGATTATTTAATATGGGATGTAGGTCATCAAGCCTATCCTCATAAAATATTAACAGGTCGCCTAGACAAAATCAGTTCCATTCGCAAAAAAGAAGGAATCCATCCTTTTCCTTGGCGCGAAGAGAGTGAGTATGATGTTTTATCTGTAGGTCACTCCTCCACCTCTATCAGTGCGGCAGTCGGCCTAGCTATTGCGTCTAGAAAACTTAACACCAATAAAAAAACTGTCTGTGTTATTGGCGATGGAGCTATCACAGCAGGCATGGCATTCGAAGCAATGAACCACGCGGGTGATATTAAACCTGATATGCTGGTTATTTTAAATGATAATGAAATGTCGATTTCAGAGAATGTAGGTGCTCTTAACAATCATTTAGCCAAATTATTATCAGGCGATTTATATAGTCGACTCAGAGAAAGTGGCAAAAAAGTACTCGATACTTTACCTGATTTATCCGATTCTCCCGTCCCTTTGCCTCCATTAAAACACATCATTAAAAAAACTGAAGAACATGTAAAAGGTATGGTTGTTCCAAGCGCACTTTTTGAAGAGTTAGGTTTTCATTACACAGGGCCTATTGATGGACATAATGTAGAGCTTCTCGTATCCACATTGAGATCATTGAAAGAAAAAAAAGGTCCTCAACTCTTGCACATTATGACCAAAAAAGGCAAAGGCTACGCACCTGCAGAAAATGATCCTATTCGTTTTCACGCTGTTCCACAATTTAACCCCTATGAGGGATTATTACCTAAAACTAAACCAAAAACCAAGACATACTCTGAAATATTTGGCGATTGGCTTTGTGAAGTGGCTGAAAAAGATAAAAGCATTATGGCTATTACGCCTGCTATGCGCGAGGGCTCTGGACTGGTTCGTTTCTCAGAACAATTTAAAGACCGCTATTTTGATGTTGCAATTGCTGAACAACATTCGGTCACTTTTGCAGCTGGGTTAGCAATTGCGGGATTAAAACCCGTTGTTGCTATTTACTCAACGTTTTTACAGCGTGCTTACGATCAAGTTATTCATGATGTCGCCATACAAAATCTTCCTGTCTTATTTGCAATAGATAGAGGCGGTATTGTCGGCAGCGATGGACAGACACACCAAGGTGCATTCGATCTCTCTTTTCTTCGTTGCATCCCTAATATTGTCATAATGACACCGAGTGATGAAAACGAGTGTCGATTATTACTTCAAACAGGTCTTTATCATAATGGACCAGCTGCAGTGAGATATCCTAGAGGTAATGGCCTAGGCGTTGAGTTGGCCCCCCTTGCCCCATTAGAAATAGGTAAAGCGAATAAAATTAGGTCAGGAAAGAAAATTGCAATTCTAAATTTTGGCACATTAAAGTCACAAGCAATGGTTGTTGCAGATAAACTTGATGCAACGCTGGTTGATATGCGTTTTGTTAAGCCACTAGATGAATCATGCATCATTGATTTACTCAATGATCACTTATTGTTAGTCACCCTAGAAGAAAATGCTATCGCAGGCGGTGCGGGTAGTGCTGTGAGTGAATTCCTTCACTCACAAAATTTCCATACTTCTATATTGCATATAGGGTTAACTGACGACTTTGTTCCCCCAGGTGAACAAGACGAAATCAGACAGATGCTTGGATTGGATGCTAAAGGCATAGAACTAAAAATCGTGGCTGCCTTTAATGCTTTATAATAATAAAACTGTTTATGTACTGAATTAGTTCTTCTTAGGGATTTATTATTACTCCCTCACTTTTTTTGAGCTATACTTACATATCTATAGCTTTTAACTGCGTTTTCCTATGAGGTCATGCGATGAAAACAACGCTAACTACTGAGAATTTAAAGTCTGATATTTCTACTCCTCGTTACGTTCTTACCATACAATCCCACGTTGCTTATGGCCATGTGGGTAATGCGGCGGCAACTTTTCCAATGCAACTATTGAAAATACAGCCTATCGTTATCAATACGGTTCAGTTTTCAAACCATACAGGTTATGGTGAATTTAAGGGGAAAGTATTTAGTGCTGCTCACATAGAGGATGTCCTTTTAGGGCTTGAGGCCAGAGGAGTGCTAAATCAATGTAACGCAGTATTATCAGGTTATTTAGGTGATGCTGCTATTGGCGATGTGATTTTAGATGCGGTCAAAAAAATAAGACAATCTCAACCGCAGATGATTTATCTGTGCGATCCTGTGATTGGAGATGTAGGTAGAGGAGTATTCGTCAGACCTGGTATCCCTGAGTTTTTAAAAACACAAGCCATCATGCAAGCGACAATCATCACCCCGAATCACTTTGAGTTTGAACTGATTGCGAAAAGAACATTTACTACAGTGGATGAAGTGATATTAAGTGCAAGGAAATTGATAGATCAGAGTCAATATTTAGAGGCCATCGTAATTACTAGCTTAAAACTGCCTGAATTACCTAATGACAAACTTGAAACGCTATTAGTTACCAAAGAAAGTGCTTTTTTAGTTGAAACACCCTACCATGATTTAAACCCTTTACCCAACGGCATGGGAGATACTTTTTCTGCAATTTTATTGTCTCACATACTAAATCAAATGCCAATTCATAAGGCATTAGAGCATGCAGTGAGCAGTCTTTATGCTCTAGTTACCCATACAAAGCAAGGCGCAAGAGATTTACCTTTGATAGATCATCAAACAGATATTCACTTACCTAGTACTTTGTTTACTAGTCAATCTATTTAGCCTCTAATGACTAACTTTGCTTAATTCTCACTCCCCTACCTTTAGCTTAAAAGCAAAAAAGGATCTTAGGGGTATTTTACTAAGCCCGTTTAAATCGTAAACTTTCAGGAAGCCAGCGTTCTATGAGTGCGTATGCTTTATTTGGTTCCTCGTCTAATAACCTTATAGCGACTGTTTGTGCATAAGGGATCAGAGTTTTATCTCTGATTAAGTCCGCCATATGAAAGTTCAGAGCGCCTGTTTGCCTCGTTCCTAAAATTTCTCCAGGCCCACGAATAGCTAAATCTTCTTCCGCAATAAAAAATCCATCATTACTTTGTCTTAATACTTGTAATCTCCTTTGTGACGTTTTACTTAACGGCGTTTTATACAGTAACACACAATGAGAAGCCACACTGCCTCGACCCACTCGCCCCCTTAATTGGTGTAATTGTGCTAATCCTAAGCGTTCCGGATTTTCTATTACCATAAGGCTAGCATTAGGCACATCCACCCCAACTTCAATCACGGTGGTTGCAACTAAGCAATCATATTCTTGTGCTTTAAAGGCAGCCATTAGCGTTTGTTTTTCGGAGGCTTTTAATCGACCATGAATAAGCGCAATTTTGAGTTCTGGTAACATATCTTGCAGTAATAAATACGTTTCTTCAGCTGCCTGTGCTTCTAGAACTTCTGATTCATCAATAAGAGTGCATACCCAGTACACTTGTCTTTTTTCATTCAGACATGCTGCACGAACTCTATCGATTATTTCATCACGACGGCTATCAGGAATAGCTACCGTCGTAATGGGGGTTCTACCAGGAGGTAATTCATCGATAATGGACGAATCTAAATCAGAATAAGCAGTCATCGCTAGAGTTCTTGGAATAGGTGTTGCAGTCATAACTAATTGATGAGGATAGATATCTCGGTCTATTCCTTTTTCAAACAGCGCCAATCTTTGTTGTACCCCAAAACGATGCTGTTCATCGATAATAACTAACCCCAAGCGCGCAAATTGTATTTGCTCTTGGAAAATCGCATGGGTGCCTACAACCATTTGTGCTTGGCCTTTGGCTATCGCCTCTTCTTGCTGTTTACGCATTTTGCCCTTTTGTTTACCGGCAACCCATCCTATTGAGATCCCAAGTGGCTCAAACCATTTAGAAAAATTATTGGCATGCTGTTCTGCGAGTAATTCTGTAGGAGCCATCAGTGCGACTTGAAAACCTTGCGCTATCACATCTATTGCACTTAATGCAGCGACCAAAGTTTTTCCTGAGCCTACATCCCCTTGTACTAAACGGATCATTGGAGTATTTTTAGATAAATCTTCTGCTATTTCTTCAGCAACCCTTATCTGAGCATGAGTAGGCTTAAAAGGCAATCCGTTCAAGAACATTTTTTTTAGTTTTGAATTTTTTTCTATAGGATAGGCTTGTAACTTTTTCGTTTCTTTTCTTGCTAATAGCATACTTAAGTGATGCGCTGTAAACTCTTCAATAATTAGACGCTTCTGTGCTGGAAATGTGCCTTTTTCAAACTGTTCTAGTGTCATTTCTACTGGAGGTAAATGCATTAGAGTTATCGATTCAGCTAATGAGGGCAATCCCATAGCAATGTCATTGGGTAATAGTTCGTCAAGCGGAGTTGTTTTCAGTAGGGTGAGAGCTTGGTGGGTTAACTGCCTTAATTGATTCTGATTAACCCCTTCTGTTAAAGGGTATACAGGGGAGAGGGTTTTCGGCAATTTATCCGAATCAACAAACGCTTGCGTCGTAATTTTATACTCAGGATGAATCATCTCTGGTCCGTACTTACCAGGACGAACTTCCCCAAAAGCAATCACAAATTTACCCACTTGCATTGCCTGCTTCTGCCCAGCAAAAAAATTGAAAAATCTCAAATTAATGACACCTGTTCCATCATTCACAGAGCAAGTTAAAATGGCACGTCTTGCATAAGTCACTTCTGACTGAACAATCTCACCAAAAATTGTAGCATATTCCAATGGCGACACCTGTCCCACTGGTGTAATTTTAGTTCTATCTTCATAGCGTAAAGGTAAATGGAACAACAAATCTTTTACGGTAAGAATATTTAACTTATTGAGTTTTTTAGCCAGAGCAGGCCCTACCCCTTTTAAGGCATGCAATTCAATACCATTGAGAATAGTCCCCAGTTTTTTCATCCAAATCCTTTTAATTTTTTAGAGTCTGTCTATCACGCTTTTTTATCTTTTAATGGGTCAGCATTCACAAAATATATAATTAATTGCGGTTTCTACTTACCTTAATCACCTCAGGAGAAATTCTAACTTTGCGCATAATATTTGCTAAATGCACTCTATCTTTAACCATGATATGCATATAAATAATATAAATTCGTCCCTCTTTTTCTTCAGTATTTAAGTGTACAATGTTTGAATCAGCTCCACTTATTATAGAAATTAAATTGGCCAGTGCACCTTGCTGATTAATCAACTCAATTTTAAGTTCAGTGACAAACTCTTGGGTTTGCTCTTTATCCCACGCAACTTCCATAAACTTATCATTATCTTTATCCGATTGTCTAAAGTTTCTACATCCTGCATGATGAATGACAAAGCCTTTGCCTGCACTAACATGCGCAATAATGGGATCGCCTGGAATAGGTTTACAGCATTTCGCAAAATTAAGCAGAATTCCACTAGCTCCCTTAATCGGTAAAAGTCCATCAGTGTTACCGTTGCTATAACCAGGTTCAAAATGTTCAGCTTCGCCTAATAGATGTTTGGCAATAACAACATTCATTTGATTTCCCAAACCAATTTCTGCGAGTAAATCATCCAATGACTCTAATTTTAAGCGAGAGAGTTCTTTTTGTAAGATATCTGGTGAAACATCATGAATATTAATCGTATCCCCAAGAGCATGATTAAGCATTCTTCTACCAAGAACTATTGCTTCATCTCGATTAAGATTTTTAACCATCTGCCTTATTTTTGCCCTCGCTTTAGAACTTACCACAAAATTTAGCCATGTGGCATTCGGTCTTGCTCCTGGAGCTGTAATGATTTCAACAGTTTGACCGTTTCGAAGCGCTTGCGATAAAGGATAAGGATTTCTATCAACCCTTGCCCCAACACAGGAATTACCAATGTCTGTATGGACTGCATAAGCAAAATCCACTGCTGTTGCTCCTGCTGGTAACTCAACAATACGACCTTTAGGGGTAAATACATAAATTTCATCAGGAACGAGATCAGATTTGACACTTTCTATAAATTCAGAGCTGTTACCTGCACTCTGTTGCAACTCAATGATACTTTTAAGCCACTTCTCTGCTCTTACTTGAGCTGTAGTTCCTTGTTTTTGTGAAACATCAACGCCGTCTTTATAGGCCCAGTGGGCTGCCACTCCCATTTCGGCCATCTGATCCATATCCTCAGTTCTAATTTGTACTTCAACAGGCACGCCATGAGGGCCAATTAACGAGGTATGCAAAGATTGGTAGCCATTTGCCTTAGGAATAGCTATATAATCTTTGAATCGACCAGGCTTAGGTTTAAATAGCCCATGTACCTGCCCAAGTACCCTATAACAGCTCTCAATATCTAGAACTATTACTCTAAAAGCATAGATATCCATTATGGAATGAAATCTCTGTTCTTTTAATTGCATCTTAAGATAGATTGAATAAATGTTTTTTTCTCTTCCAAATACCCGGCATGCAATACCATTTTCATCTAAACGCCCTTTAATTTCATCAAGGATACGTTGAATCATCTCTTTGCGATTACCACGAGCAGATTTAATTACTTCTTTGATCACACGATACCTATTAGGGTATAGCGCTTCAAATCCAAGATCTTCCAATTCAACTTTAATATGCTGGATTCCCAATCTATGGGCTAGAGGACTATAAATTTCTAGCGTTTCTTTGGCAATTCGTCGACGCTTATCTGGTCTCAATGATCCAAGCGTTCTCATATTATGGGTTCTATCTGCTAATTTAATTAAAATCACCCGAATGTCTTGGACCATTGCCATGATCATTTTGCGAAAATTTTCTGTTTGAGCCTCTTTCTTGTCTCTGAATTTTAATTTATCTAGTTTAGAAACTCCTTCGACTAACTCAGCAACACTCTGGCCAAAGAGTTGTTTCATATCATCAAAAGTTGCGTCTGTATCTTCTATCACATCATGTAATAAAGCCGCCATCAACGTTTCAACGTCAAGATTCATCTCAGCTAAAATTGAAGCGACAGCCACCGGATGAGTAATATAAGGTTCGCCACTTGAACGTGTTTGCCCATCATGAGCATCAAATGCTACGAGGTAGGCTTTATAAAGCTTCTTAATTTGATCTTGAGAAAGATAATTTGATGTAATCGATTGCAGAGGATAAAAGTAGTCCAAGTTAAAATCCTATTGTGATTTAAGCATAATTAATATTTAGTCGGGAGAATAGTCCCCAACTTTTTTGTCTAACTTTTTACCATTCAGTAAAGTTGAATATCATTTATTGTTCAGCAATTAAAATATACAAGACAACAAATAGATTTTAAGTGTCTTAATATTAGCCCTTTTTTAATTAAAAGAATAACAAAAGCTATGATAGAATTCATCTCATTTTAAGGCATTTAAACGCTTAAAGGCAAAATTATACTCAAAAATTAGATGAATGTTTGCATTTCAGTGTTTTTATTCCCTATAATCTTCCGTTTATACTCAATAATCTTTTTTTCGAGACAAAAACTATGACTGAGCAGCTACAAATTTTACACGCAATTATATTAGGTATTGTTGAAGGTTTGACTGAATTCTTACCTGTTTCCTCCACCGGTCATATGATACTGGTTGGTCATTGGTTAGGATTTGAAGGTAAAGCTGCAGAAACCTTTCAAGTTGTGATTCAGTTAGGTTCTATACTTGCTGTGGTTTGTGTTTTTTGGAAGAGACTATTTGGGTTAATTGGCATTCATTTTGGTTCTAAACCTGCGCATGTCAGTAATGGACATTTTAGCTTGTTACACCTTATTTTAGCTGGAGCACCTGCTATCGTACTAGGCTTGCTCTTGCATGACCAAATTAAGTCACTTTTTTCATCTAACTTAGCAGTCATCTATGCACTTGTCGCGGGTGGTGTGCTATTAATTATTGCAGAGGTATTTAAACCTAAAATTGAAAAAGTTAGAACAATCGATGAAGTAACTTATGGACAAGCATTCATTGTGGGATGTTTCCAATGCCTAGCACTATGGCCAGGTTTCTCTCGTTCAGGTTCGACAATCAGTGGTGGGATGCTTCTTGGAATGAATAGATATGTGGCGGCAGAATTTACTTTCATTTTAGCCGTTCCGATGATGATGGGCGCATCAGCATTAGATGTATACAAAAATTATCAATATTTGACTTTGGATTTATTACCTGTTTTTGCTTCGGGTTTTATCACTGCTTTTTTAGTCGCATTGCTTATTATTAAAACCTTTTTAGCACTAATCAAAAAAATAAGCTTTATCCCCTTCGCTATTTATAGGTTCATCATAGCCGCAGTGGCTTATTATGTGTTTTATTATAATTAATTTACTTAAAGGCATATAATTATGAAGGCAACAATTAGCAATGTTGCCGATTTTTTTATGCTTGGGTTATCAAAAGTTACTGAGATATTAAGAGTTGATAGATTTATCAAAATCAGCCACATTACCTATCTTAAGCTTCTTCATATGTCCGATGATATTGTGATATTTTAATTAAATAAATTTGATTTGATTTGATTTGATTTGATTTGATTTGATAATATTTTATGCCTAATTAGTCTCATAATAAACTTTTTTGCGCGGTAAGTTTTAGTTACAAAGCTAGCATAGATAAAAATTTATTGTAAAAAATGGATATTTTCACTCTCATTGAAAATGAACATAACAGACGAACTTGTCAGCAATTTATCTAGTTTTTTTCCGCTTACAAGAAGAGCTAACACATCCATTCTGCAAATTGGGCTAAATCAAGCACCTAATTCAATAAATTTTAAGCTGGTACAGGCTCATAAATAGGTAACACGACCGTCATTCTTAATCCACCTAAATGACTTTTTTCTGCTTTAACTCTGCCATTATGTTGCTCAACAACCGCTTCAACAATTGCTAGGCCGAGACCTTTCCCTCCAGACTCTCTATCTCTCGCTTCATCTGTTCTATAAAATGGCCTAAACAAATGTTCAAGTTCATTTTCTTTTACACCTGGCCCATCGTCGTCAACAGTAATAATTATTTCCTTACCATCACTGGCAAATCCTACTTCAATTTTTCCATAGGAATATCTGAGTGCATTTCTAATAATGTTTTCAATCGCACTTTCAAGGGCATTAAGAACCCCATAAATCATCCAATCACCAATATCAGAAGTTAATACCAGACATTTATTTTTCTGCTCGGCTTCAAACTTAGCATCATCAATTACATTGTGCCAAAGCTCTTGAGCGGTAATTTCTTCACGTGAAAGCTCTTCACTATATTGTTTACGTGATAGTTCTAGTAAATCATTGATCATCAAATCTAAGCGCATAGTTTCCATTTCAATACGATTTAACTCTTCTGTTTCACCGTTTTTGCGACGCATTAATGCACTTGCTAATTGTAATCTTGTAAGAGGAGTCCTTAGTTCATGAGAAATATCAGACAATAAACGATGTTGTACATTCATCATTTTCTCGAGAGATTGCACCATATGATTAAAACTGCGGCCCGCCGCAAAAAACTCAACAGGTCCTGACTCCAGTTCTGGACGAATAGAAAGATCTCCTTGGGCAACTTTATCTGCAGCCAATTTTAATCTTCTCGCGGGTTTAGCTAGACTCCAAGAGAGCCACAATAAAAGGGGAGTACTGACCAACATGATGACTAAAAGTAGCAAAATAGGATCATCAAAAAGTTGGCTTAAAAAGGCAGATTGAGAATCACTGATTTGACGAATCATATAAAGCAGGTAGACATCATTTTCATCATTTACAAGAAAAGGTCCTATCAATTCTCTTTTGTCATAGCGCTTTTTTTTAGGTGATTCAACATCATTAGATACTCCAATGAAGTGGCGTATTAACTCAACGTCTGTTCTTTTAGCACCAATCAGGAGTCCTTCACTATTAACCAAAAATAAGTTAACTTCTGGAAGTTTAACGCTATTAACAATTCTTGCCAATTTTTCAGTCCAAAAGGGCTGATTATTTGGTTGTTCATCCAACGTAGCCTCAAGTCGCTGTACCATCAGCGACCCTGTCGTGTTTTCTTCTTCCTCGATGGTTTTAATGTTCCTCATATCAAGTTTGGGAACAAATAAAACCATCAATACTACCAGTACTACAGTAAACCAAAAAATCGCAAAGATTCTCGCAGAAAGGTGGTTGAACATATAAATATCTAACCTACTGCAACCATTAAATAACCTCTACTACGCAGTGTTTTAAACCAAGGTAGACCATCTTTACGATCAGGTAGTTTACGTCTTAAATTAGAGACGTGCATATCAACAGCTCTATCAAACGGACTTAGTGGTTTTCCTAGTACTTCCATACTCAAATCATCCCTTGATACAACTAGCCCAATATTTTTGGCTAAAAGATAGAGTAGAGTGAATTCGGTCCCTGTCAAATCAAGCACCTGATCATCAAACCGAGCTTCCTGACGACCTGGGTAAAGAGTTAAACCATCAATTTGAATTACGGGAGAAACATCATCAGAACTTGAATGGTCTTGACTTTGATTTTGTCCATCAGTCCAAACAGAACGTCTCAATAACGCACGAATTCTTGCTAATAGCTCCCTATCATTAAATGGTTTAGCTAAATAGTCATCAGCTCCAAGCTCAAGACCAAGAACTCTATCGAGCTCCCCACCTTTAGCAGTCAGCATAATGATAGGTATAGTATAATTTTGTCTGATTTCTCTTAGAGCATCGAGTCCATTTTTGTTAGGCATCATAATATCGAGCAATACCAAGTGTACTGAATCGTCCAATTTTTCTAATGCCTCAACCCCATCATGGGCAACAACGACTTGAAATCCATCGAGTTCAAGAAGCTGTTTAAGTAAACTGGTAAGTTCACGATCATCGTCAACTAGCATTATTTTGTTCATAAGTTATCCTTACTGAAATGAGCATCTGTTATAGAGATGCAATACATAACTATAATGTCATCATCCTCTGATGCACTAAATACAAATTTTTCTATATCATACAACATTATTTGAACTAAATATCGACAATAATACTAGAAACTGTAACATTTTATTTTAAACAAATAAATTTATTTTTTTAGAGAAAATGTAACTATCTGAAACTATTTGAAACTTCTCAGCGCTAAAATGTTATCTCTCTCATTTGAAGCTTTTAATGACTATAAAAACATCCATTTTTAACGCTAAACACACTAAAATCTTTTTGCACATTAAACATGTTAATTAAGTCAAGCCTTAATGCAGTAATACAGACCTGAGCACTTTGTTCCAATAGTGATTCAGCAAGCAGTGTTTGCCTTTTAGTATCTAATTCAGAGCTAAAATCATCTAACAGAAAAAGGCAATTCTTTTCATTATTTCTAGCAAAAAAATCACCTTGGGCTAACCTCATAGCGCACATAAGCAGTTTAAGCTGCCCTCGAGACAAAACTGACTCAACAGGTAATTTATTGATAGTTAATTTTAAATCTGCTTTATGAGCGCCAAAGCTCGTATAACCTAATTGCTTATCCCTTTCAAAAGATTCACTTAAAAGGCCGTCATATTCATATTGTACATTCCAGCCAGGGTAATAATTAAAATCTATAACGTAGCCTGGTAAAAATTTTTCAAGATACTCTTTAATGATAAATATTAGGGTATCGCAATATGATTGTCTCATATAATGAATAGTATATGTATATTTTACCAACTCTTCATCCCAAATTTGAATATCCTTATAGCGGTGATGTTGTTTTAAAGCTGCATTCCTTTGTTTAATAAGGCGTTTAATATTAAACCACGCCTCAAAAAAATTAGGGGTATGATGAAATACGCCCCAATCTATAAATGCACGTCTAAATTTAGGCCCTCCATCAATTAGAGAGAATCCTTCTGGTGTGATAAGTTGGATAGGGAGATTTTTGGCTAAATCAGCTATTTTACAAGCTGTGACTTCATTAATTTTAACTTTTGTCTCACCTTGTCTATCTTTACTTAGTCCTATTTTTACACTATTTGATCTATTATCAAAAAGACTTGCATGCAAATAAAATGCTTGAGCATCATGATGAATAACTCTCTGAGTCATTGAAGTTCTGAATGCTCTGCCATGACCCAATGTATAAATGGCCTCTAACAGACTTGTTTTGCCGCTTCCATTATCTCCAACAAAAGCATTTATACCCGGATTTAATCTGATATCTGCATCAATAATATTTCTAAATTGATTAATCATCAACCGTTCAATTAACAAATGAATACCTTATTTAATAATGAGAGATATTAGTAGATGGTAAGTCTTAACAAACCATTAATATAATACAATATTTAACCTATAATTACGATAAAATTAAGCAAGTGGATCATTGAAAATAAGAATTTAATTCATTTTTCATGTATAATTCTTTGAATAACATTTTACAGGACTTTTAGTCTAACATTTACCTAGATTATTCTCTTATTAACACATAAAGTAAATAACTTATTTAACTTAAAAACACCCGAAATTATGACTACTGAATCACTTTATACCGCCAATTCGATTGAAGTATTGAACGGCCTTGAACCGGTAAAACGCCGACCTGGTATGTATACTGATACAACTCGCCCTAATCATTTAGCACAAGAAGTAATTGATAACAGTGTTGATGAGGCATTAGCTGGCCATGCGAATCTTATCGAAATCACCCTGTATCCTGATCAAACTCTTGAAGTGAGAGATAATGGTCGAGGTATGCCTGTAGATATTCATCAAGAAGAAGGGGTAAGCGCAGTTGAATTAATTATGACTCGCTTGCATGCAGGAGGGAAATTTAGCAATCAAAACTATAAATTCTCTGGTGGACTTCATGGCGTCGGTATCTCAGTAGTTAATGCATTATCAACCCGAGTTGATGTGGAAGTCAGAAGAGATCAAAAAATATATCACATCGCCTTTGAGCATGGTGAGAAAGTCAGTGAATTAACATTGATTGGTGCATGCCCCAAAGATGAGAAGGGTACAATGGTTAAATTTACTCCTGACCAAACATATTTTGATTCCCCCAAATTTTCAATCCCCAAATTACTCCATAATTTAAAGGCTAAGGCTGTTCTGTGTCCTGGAGTTGAAATCAGATTCAAAGACGTAGCAAGTGAAACAGAAGAAAGTTGGCGTTATGATGATGGACTGAATGAATACCTTACAAAAGCAATTGAAGAGTATATTACACTCCCCGAAACTCCTTTTGCAGGTAGTTATAATGGTGAATTAGAAGCTGTTGATTGGGCTTTATCTTGGTTACCCGAAGGCGGTGAATTAATCACTGAAAGTTATGTTAATTTAATACCGACTCCAGTGGGTGGAACTCATGTTAACGGGCTAAGACAAGGGCTATTTGACGCAATGAGAGAGTTCTGCGATTTTAGAAATTTACTACCACGAGGTGTAAAGTTAAGTGCTGAAGATGTTTGGGATAGATGTGCTTTTGTGCTTTCCCTAAAAATGCAGGAACCTCAATTCGCTGGACAAACGAAAGAACGACTTTCTTCAAGACAAGCTTCTGGCATTGTGTCAACCATCATTAAAGATAATTTCAGTATTTGGTTAAATAATAATACTGAAATCGCTGAAAAGTTAGCTGAGATTGTTATTCTAAATGCTCAAAAACGTCTAAGAGCTTCTAAAAAAGTAGTACGCAAAAAATTAACCAGCGGGCCGGCTTTACCAGGTAAATTGGCAGATTGTTCTTCTCAGGATTTGAGCATGACAGAACTTTTTTTAGTCGAAGGAGATTCAGCTGGAGGATCTGCCAAGCAAGCAAGGGATAGAGAATTTCAGGCAATTATGCCACTTAAAGGAAAAATTCTAAACACTTGGGAAGTGTCCTCTGATGAAGTACTGGGTTCTCAAGAAGTCCATGACATTTCTGTTGCTATAGGAATAGATCCAGATAGTGAAGATTTATCCGGTTTGCGTTATGGTAAAATTTGCATCCTTGCGGATGCGGACTCGGACGGATTGCATATAGCCACTTTATTGTGTGCTCTTTTTATGAAACACTTTAAAAAACTAGTTGAAAATGGTCATGTGTATGTTGCTATGCCACCACTTTATCGTATTGATTTAGGCAAAGAAGTTTTTTATGCCTTGGATGAAGAAGAAAAAGATCACATCCTCGAGAAACTAAAACGCAAACGAGGAACACCTAATGTGCAACGATTTAAGGGCCTTGGTGAAATGAATCCCCTGCAGCTGCGTGAAACGACGCTAGATCCGAATACAAGACGATTAGTTCAGTTAACTTTAACCGCAGAAAATGAGGAAAGTACTCACGCTATCATGGATATGCTACTCGCTAAAAAAAGAGCCGAAGATAGAAGAAATTGGTTACAAGAGAAAGGTGACAAAGCAGATATTGAACTATAATTTTTATATTGAGTACTTCTGCTTAAATACTATTTCACAGTACTCTCTTCTTGATCTATCAGGAGATTGTATACATTTAAGGTGAATTAGCGCATTTTAAATACAAGACAAATAAATTCATTGAAAAATTTATATAAGCTCAGTTCATCTTAGTAAGAAAGAACAAAGTAAGCATCCGAGGAACGCATCTAGAGTAAGCCTATAAATTCACTAAAATAAGCATAGTTTCAAC
>NZ_JBHLXE010000071.1:0-87161 GCF_042432445.1 Thorsellia kenyensis
AACATCTTAATGTCAATTGATATTATTTATTTTTTGATCAATTGGTTAAGGTTTGATCTCCCCCTGCATTAAATGTCACATGCAAAACTCTGCAAATTTAAAAATCACCTAGAAAAAATAACAAAGTTTGAACTGCTGAGATAGTTCTTGGAATAAAGATAGTGGAAGGCATTTTAACTTATAAAGAGTGGTAACTAGTAGATACATTTGAAGCTATAAATCTCCTCAACTGACAGCTAGTTGAGGAGGTTTAAAAGAAAAGCATATTCACCAAGCAAAATATTGACGAATATGTGTTATTTACTGAGCAGCTTTAGGTTCTGCTTCTTCTGCCTTTTTAACTTCTAAAAGCTCCACTTCAAAAACCAATGTTGAATTAGGTGGTATATTCATTTGACCCGATTCACCATAAGCCAAATCTGGTGGAATGACCAATTTAATTTTGCCACCAGGTGCAATTTTTTGCAATCCTTCAGTCCAGCCAGGGATCACTTGCCCTAAGCCGAAAGTAGCAGGCTTATCTCTAGAGTAAGAACTATCAAACTCAGTACCATCAGTCAAGGTACCACGATAGTGAACAGTAACTGTATCTGTAGCTAAAGGAGCCTTGCCTTCGCCTTCTTTTTCAACTAAGTAAAGTAGACCGCTTTCAGTCTTAATTACGTTCCTTTGATTGGCAAAATTCTGACGGTATTTGTTACCTTCTTCAAGAACTTTTAACTTATCCGCCTCCAATTTAGCTTGCATTTTAGCTTGTAAATCATTTGTGTAATCACTTAATATTTTATCAACTTCTTCTTTTTTCATGGTACTTTTACCATCTAATGATTCCTGGAGCCCACGAATCAAGTCTTCTTTTTTGATTTCAGATCCCAAATTTTTTTGCTCTTCTAAAGTTGAGTCAACATAACTTGCAAGGGAGCTGCCCATTGCATAACCTACTTTAGAAAGATCTATATTTGCTTTTTCATCTGCAGCAAATGCTGAGGAAGCGACTAAAACTAAAGCCACGCTTGAGGCTAGAAAGTTTTTTTTAAATAAAGACACCATAAGAACTCCTTGTTTAATTTAATAAATCTCATGAAAATCCTTTAAAGACCTCATGATGTAGAATTGCTAAATCTTCAATATGACTACACTTAATTCTGATTGAAAGATTACAACAAAATTGATTTTACGTCAAAATATGAATAACTCTTATTTATGAAAAAGGCAACTATTTAACATAATCAAATACGACTCTTTCTTCTCGTACTTTTCCGATTAACTCTTTAGCAACTTCATGAATCGGTGCTATCTGATAAGCATCTAAGGCTTCTTTATCAATAAATGTACTGTCTAATAATACATCCATACTCGCCTCTAATTTATCTCCAGCAATAATTACCTCAAAATGTGTGATACCAGGTAAATTTTTACAAGCCATTAAAGCGTTATACACCCTTTCTAAATTTTCCGCTTTAGAATATCCCTCAGCATTTTCTTTTAATTTAAACATCACAATGTGGCGAATCATCTTCTATTCCTCTATCAATTCCATCTAAGTTTCTTGTACTCACTAAATACAGATATTTTGAAAGTACTAAGCTATGCAAAATTTTTTTTCTAACATATTAGAAAGGTAAAAGTACATATTACTACACTTTTATCATTAACGCCGATTAACTCCTACTATCACTAGCCTGTTTTAATAAATTGCGGCTTTCTATTAAGAACTGATCAGCGTGGTCTGAAAACCATTGAGAAATTTGATTAAATTCCTGAACAAATGAATACTTATCTTTATTTTTTATCATAACTAAAGCTTCTGAAAAAATCTGATAAAATTTATCGATCGTTTCGATATTTTTATCAGATGACATAATAATATCTGCATATAGAGTAGGATCTTGTGCGAACAAGCGACCAACCATGATAAGTTCTAATCTGTAGATTGGAGAAGACAAATTGAGTAATGTATTTAAGTTAGCCTTCTGCTTACTCAGATTTAAACCATAGACAAAAGTCGTGAAATGTCTAAGAGCTTGAATTAACTGCATGCATTCATCATGTTCTTCAGGTGTTGTTTCTACTATATGGGCTCCCCAAATTTTGAATTGCTCAATAAGCCAATTATATGCTTTTTCATGCCTACCTTTTGTCAAAGCAATTACTTGTTTAGCAAGACTTACAACATCGGGACCAAACATAGGATGGAGCCCCACAACTGGACCTGTATGTTTTTTCATCATTACATCGAGTGGTTTTTGTTTTATTGAAGTTAAATCACACAAAATACATTCTTCTTTTAATATAGGAAGTTTTTCTATCACTTCGATAGTTTGACTAATAGGAACAGAAATCACCACTAGCCCTGCATTTTTAAGTGCATTTACTTTAATATCATCTTGCCAATCATTCGTCCCAAATAATACAACTTGGTAACCAGATAAACGAAACAACTTCGCATACAATTGCCCCATCTGTCCATAACCACCGATAATAACAATATCACCAAGCGACTGATTTAATTTCTTAAAACCCTTATCATTTTCACTTGTATAAGATTCACGCATGATTCTCCTTAAGATATCTTCAATGAGATCACCTGATATCCCAAGAGATTCTGCTTCTGCACGTCTTTTAGTAAGCATGCTTTTTTCTCTAGTAGGATCATATATAGGTAAACCATGCAGGCTTTTTACTTCTCCTACTTGTTCTACCAACGCCAAACGAGAATGCAGCAAATCCAAAAGTGCACGATCTATTGAATCAATTTGCTGCCTTAAATCACTTAATTCGTTAATAGCCATTAACTCAGTTCCCCTTAATTGATTCAATACAGAAAGTCTCTGTAAATAATACATTACAAAACATCTCGACTAATTTTACCTTTTTTTTCCAATAAATCATCATATTTTTACGAATTCCCCTAGAATACTTCCTCTCTTTTTTTACGATCAAGTTTACACCCCAATTGAAACGTAAACTTTAGATTACAAACAGGACTTTAATCAATCAAAACCTTAAATAAGAAAATAATTTAGCTTGCTGATTGTACTTCTAAGTTTACTCCTTGGGGTGAACTTAGTAGGATACTTGCGAGTTTGACACTCCTTTTAAGGAGATAAAACAAACAATTCTATCTAACTAATCCACTTTATCAAAGAGACTGTAAATATGAATGTACATAAAGATAATTTAAATAACGTAAATATCACAGACGAAAGTATTCTAATGACACCTTCGCAGCTAAAAGCGCTGTATCCATTAAGCCAAGAAGGAGCAAAGTTTATTGCTGAGGCTAGAAAAACAATCTCTAATATTATCCATAAAAGAGATCACAGACTGCTTATTGTTTGTGGCCCATGTTCTATTCATGACGTTGACGCTGCAATCGAGTATGCCCACAAATTGAAAGCGCTTTCTGATTCACTGTCAGACAATTTGTATATTGTAATGAGAGTTTATTTTGAAAAACCTCGTACTACGGTTGGTTGGAAAGGATTAATCAATGATCCTCATATGGACGGTTCTTTTGCAATTGAAGAGGGATTACAAAAGGCGCGTAAATTGCTCCTAGAACTAACTAAGATTGGTCTTCCTTTAGCAACTGAGGCCTTAGATCCAAACTCTCCACAATATCTTGGCGATTTGTTTAGTTGGTCTGCAATCGGAGCAAGAACAACAGAATCACAAACGCATAGAGAAATGGCTTCAGGGCTCTCTATGGCTGTAGGCTTTAAAAATGGAACTGATGGCAGTTTAGACACTGCCATCAATGCTCTGAGATCTGCTGCTATGCCACACAGTTTTGTGGGTATCAATCAACAAGGTCAAGTTGCGCTATTAAAAACCCAAGGAAACCCAGATGGTCATATTATTTTACGCGGTGGAAAATGCCCAAATTACAAAAAAGAAGATATTTTAGCTTGTGAAGCAGCCCTAGCAAAAGCAAATATTGAACCTTCATTAATGATTGACTGTAGCCATGCAAATTCTAATAAAGACTATAGAAATCAACCTTTAGTTGCTAGAAATACGAAAGAACAAATATTAGAAGGAAATCGTTCAATTACTGGTTTAATGATTGAAAGTAATCTTTTTGAGGGTAATCAATCATCTGAATGCCCAAAAAATGAAATGGTCTATGGTGTATCTGTAACTGATTCATGCATCAGTTTTGATAGCACAATTGATATTTTAAAAGAATTGAATGATGAATTAAGTTCTGTATTAAGATCAAGATTTGCTTGATTTTATCCAAAATTATCGAATGTATAAACGCAGGCTTTGCCTGATGATTATAATTTTTTATAATAAATAGAGAGCTTTGCATAAGGGTATGAATTATCATCAAATGGAAAAAGCGGTGTAAATTCATACCGAAATGCTGTTATTTTGCATATATTTTGTTTGTTTTTAAATCGCAACCTGATTACTAAATATGCGAGCTCAAAATTCATACAGAAATTCAAAGGTCTCAAATAGTTAAATGTTCCCATTTATTACTTTTGCCTCGCCTTATAAACATATTAATACGTGCAGTCTTCAAGGCGAGATAAGGGTAGTCGGAGGTTGGAATTGTTTTGAAAATTTATTGATTTAATTTTCTTTTTGACTTTACAACTTCACGGTTAAAATGTAAAATTAACAATCATTTTAATAGTACAAATTTAGTATGAAATTAAAAGATGTTTAAAATTTAACCGCCTAAGTTAGGCCTAAACAACACAAATTGAGGTAAAGGGCACATGCCAGTTATTAAAGTTAGAGAAAATGAGTCATTTGACGTTGCTTTACGTCGTTTCAAGCGTGCTTGTGAAAAAGCAGGTATATTAGCTGAAGTTCGTGCACGTGAATTTTATGAAAAACCAACAACAATTCGTAAACGCGCTAAAGCTTCTGCTGCTAAACGCCATGCTAAAAAATTAGCTCGTGAGAATGCACGTAGAACTCGTTTATACTAAATTTTTTGACGTAAATTTTAGCTTAGTTGCTTTTATTCACTCGTTTAAAATATCTATTACAACCGCAGCTAAGCTGCGGTTTTGTTTTTTGAGGCTTGCATGTCTGGTAGAATACCTTCAGATTTTATTAGTGATTTATTAGCTCGTGTTGATATTGTTGATGTAATCGACTCAAGAGTTAAGCTAAAAAAACGTGGGAATAACCATATTGCTTGTTGTCCTTTTCATCAAGAAAAAACCCCTTCTTTTTCCGTCAGTCAATCGAAACAATTTTTTCATTGCTTTGGATGCGGTGAGTCAGGAAATGCAATCGGTTTTTTAATGAAATACGACAGATTAGATTTTGTTGATGCAATCGAAGAATTGGCATCAAGCCAAGGGCTCGATGTTCCCTATGAATCGTCAAATGGTAAAAATAGGCTACAGAGAGACACCAAAGTCAATCTCTATGAATTAATGGATAAAATATCCCAATTCTATCAAATACAACTCACTTACCCTACTGCAGAAGCTGCAAATACATACTTGAATAATCGAGGAGTATCTTCTGAAATAATAGCCAAATACCAAATAGGTTTTGCTTCAAAAAATAGCTTAATTAACAGAATTAAAGATCGTGCAGAGCAGTTTGAAACACTTTCCCTACTCGGTATGCTAGGGCAAAATGAAGATAAAAAATATTATGAACGCTTTCGCGATAGAATTATGTTTCCCATTAGAGATAAGCGAGGAAGAACTATAGGTTTTGGCGGACGAGTCATAGAAAATATCTTACCTAAATACCTAAACTCGCCAGAAACAGTTTTATTTCAAAAAAGTAAACACCTCTATGGCTTTTATGAAGCGATTAATAGCTCACCGCCTCCTTCTAAAATAATTATCGTTGAAGGTTACATGGATGTTGTTGCACTTGCCCAATTTGGCGTAATCAATTCTGTAGCCACTTTAGGAACTGCAACATCTAAAGAACATCTGCAGTTACTTTTTCGTTCAGTAGATACAGTTATTTGTTGCTATGATGGTGACAAAGCAGGTCGTGATGCAGCATACAGAGCATTACAAGCGGCTCTTCCGATTTTAGAAGATGGCAAACAAATCCAATTCACATTTTTACCTGAGGGAGAAGACCCTGACACTTTAGTAAGAAAAATTGGTAAAACACAATTTGAACAATTGCTAGATGATGCAATGGGTTATGATGAATTTTTATTTGAAACTTTAATAAAAGATAAAGAATTAGACAACAAACAAGGGATCACTAAATTAAGCGCGCAAGCTATCCCATTAATTGCGCAAGTTCCAGGTATTACTCATCAACTATTGTTAAAGAGACAACTAGGTAACAGAATAGGACTTAGAGATTCAGTACAAATTGAACAGTTATTTCATGCGTATTTGGTTCAACAATCAAGAAAACCAAAGCATGATAGAAACCAAAGAGCTGATTTCAATTCAAAATTGGCGCAACCCTTTACATCGCTAAAGACAATACCATCAAATAGTAAGGCATTAACTTCAGGACTAAGTGAAAAGAAAAATTCCCCTAACCTCAATATATTACTTATGCTGCTAATACAAAATCCTCATCTTGTGGATTTAGTTCCCTCCACTGAGGGATTAGACGAAAATATATTTAGTGACTTAGCCATATTTAACTACCTAATTGAGCTAAGTAGAAGTAAAAATAATCTTTCAACTGGGCAACTCTTAGTGTTAATTGAATCTGATGAAGATCTCAACTCCATCCCTAACTTAAGTGAGTTCGTTAAAAAGTTTGCTGCCATACAGCATGAGATTTTAGAAGAATATATAGAAGATACCTTCCTAGAATCCTTAGCCAATTTATATGACGAATTACTTGAAGTTAGACAAGACGAGTTAATTTCAAAATCAAAACTAGCCGGAAAATTATCACTAGAGGAACAACAGGAATTACAAGCTCTAACGGTCGCTTTGAAAAAAAACTAAACTGACTCTTGAAAAAGCTTATATTAACTCAACATTATCTTTAGACGTATCTTGATGATCTCATTTTGTTTAGCAGCAAATTATATATTTTGATCCGTTTTAATTGCTCATTTAATGCAGAAATTTGAGAAAAACTTGTTAGAATATGATATAATTAAAAGTCTAAGATTATTAATCTAAATTTAAATGACTCTTTTTACAACATGGCTTTATTTTACGCCTTGTAGCCTCTCACTTTTTTAATGTACATTTAATCGGAAAGCACATATGGAAAACTCACCACAGTCACAGCTCAAAATCCTTGTAACAAAAGGCAAAGAGCAAGGGTATTTAACTTATGCTGAGGTTAATGACCATTTACCTGAAGATATTGTCGATTCAGATCAAATTGAAGACATTATCCAAATGATCAATGACATGGGTATTCAGGTTTTAGATATTGCCCCTGATGCTGATGATCTTCTTTTGACAGCCCCACCGCTTGAAACCGACGAAGATGCGGTTGAAGCAGCTACACAAGTATTATCAAGTGTAGAATCTGAAATTGGTCGTACAACTGATCCAGTAAGAATGTACATGCGAGAAATGGGAACGGTTGATCTGTTAACCCGTGAAGGTGAAATAGCTATTGCTAAACGTATAGAAGATGGCATAAATGAAGTACAATCTGCAGTATCTGAATACCCTGAAGCAATATCTTATCTTTTAGAACAATATAAGCTCGTTGAAGCTAATGAAGTCAGATTATCTGATCTTATCGTGGCATTTGTTGATCCAACAATAGCAGAGTCTGATGTCGAAACAGAATTAACGTTGGAAGATGAACCTATAGACACAGATATTGATGAGCCTGAAGACGATGAAGAAGTTGATGCTGATGCGGGTGAAACAGACAACAGTATAGATCCAGAAGTCGCAAGAGAAAAATTTGGTCAATTATCTGGACAGTATGAAATCACTCTAGCGATGATAAAAAAACATGGCCGGTCTCATGCTAAATCAGTAGCTGAAATTATCAAGCTTTCAGATATATTCAAACAATTTAGATTAGTCTCTAAACAATTTGATTATTTAGTCGCGAACATGCGAACCATGATGGATGAAATCCGTGAACAAGAAAGGCTTATCACTAAATTGTGTGTTGAGTATTGCAAAATGCCTAAAAAGAATTTTATGGCCTATTTTGTTGGTAAAGAAACTTCTATGTCATGGTTTGATAAAGCATGTGGTCTGAAAAAACCTTTTGCAGAGAAGTTACCCTCGGTGAGGGATGAAGTGGAACGCGCTGTAAACGCACTCTGCGAGATTGAAAAAAATACGGGTTTAACATTACAGCAAGCAAAAGACATAAACAAACGAATGTCATTAGGCGAAGCAAAAGCAAGACTTGCTAAAAAAGAGATGATAGAGGCTAACCTACGTTTAGTTATATCTATCGCTAAGAAATATACTAATCGCGGTTTACAATTTCTTGATTTAATCCAAGAAGGCAATATTGGGTTAATGAAAGCGGTAGATAAATTTGAGTATCGTCGTGGGTATAAATTTTCAACTTACGCCACATGGTGGATAAGACAAGCCATAACGCGCTCGATTGCAGATCAAGCAAGAACTATCCGTATACCTGTTCATATGATCGAAACAATCAATAAACTCAATAGAATTTCAAGGCAAATGCTCCAAGAAATGGGCAGGGAAGCTACACCTGAGGAGTTATCTGAAAGAATGGGAATGCCAGAAGATAAAATCCGCAAAGTACTTAAAATAGCTAAAGAACCAATTTCTATTGAAACTCCAGTTGGAGACGATGATGATTCACATTTAGGGGATTTTATCGAAGATACCGCGTTAGAACTTCCTATTGAATCTGCAACGATGGAAAGTCTCAAAAATGCCACCCAGGAAATTTTGAGTGGTTTAACAGGAAGAGAGGCAAAAGTTTTGCGTATGCGATTTGGTATAGATATGAATACAGATCATACTCTAGAAGAAGTAGGTAAGCAGTTTGATGTTACACGTGAGCGTATCCGTCAAATAGAAGCGAAAGCATTACGTAAATTAAGACATCCAAGCCGTTCTGATGTATTAAGAAGCTTCCTGGATGACTAAAAAAGATTAAAAATACGGCAGATAAACGAAAGTCACTAGATTTTTTCATCTTAAACATATATAATCTTCCGTATATTTTAAAGGCCCTATAGCTCAGTTGGTTAGAGCATCCGACTCATAATCGGCAGGTCGCAGGTTCAAGTCCTGCTGGGGCCACCATTCTAATAATTCCTCTAACTTTTTGAACTACCAATATCATAGCTTTATTTCTCTGTTAACAATTAAACTAATTAATTAGTTTTATATATTCTATCATCCATCAATTATGTCTATTGTTTATAATAGCTATGAACTTATTTTAAGGTAGAATCATACAAAGTGTATAATAACAATATTCTATGAAACACTCACCTTAGAAAGATAGATACCGTATGATCTTATAGCTATTCTTTTTCTTCCTTTTACCGCTACTCATTCAGTTAATTTAGATACTAGGAATGTACTAACTTGAAATCAATTAACTATAGTATAATTAGGCTAGAAAATCACATCAGTTGGCGCGAATATAATGAATGAAAGTTTTTGCTTAAACGATTAAGATATTATTCAATGATTTATAGACGCACAGAATTAATCTTTATCAAAACTTATTCGCGAATAGTCAATAGTAGTTCCCTTGCTGCTCTTTTGATTTAGCGTTTATTGATAATAAATACTTATTTTTATATTAATGAGATAGGTAGGTTATGATTTAATGAAAAATATAGAAGAACAGCATCTTTTATACTTATCAGTAAAACTCATTGAATATGTAGAATGCAATTTTGAGTTTTAGATATGTATTCTCACAATTGGCTATTTCTGCGCTCTAGATAAAAAACATAAGCTTTTGATTTAAAATAGAAACTCAGTAGCGAGAGTAACACTTATCTTAAAAGCCACAGGAATTTATTGTGGGCCTGGTGAAAATCAAGATATAGGTTTTAGCATGAATTATTGCAGCTGACTTACCATCGAAATACAATCTACTTTAACAACATAAAGTCTGCACAGTAGAAAAACAGTGCAGTCTTAACAAGGAATATAATTGGAAAAGTAGTAAGATCATCCACGAAAAATAATTACGAGGAGAATATTTATAAAATTAGCTAATAATATTAGGTTTATCCTTGTCGTTATTTTGTATTAATTCACTTTTAGGTTTAGTACTGGTTGATTTACTTTCTAATTTATTTTTATCTACAACATAGGATTTAGCCAAAATTAAGTCGTGGAGTCCTTGCCTATTTTTCAAAATAAATTGAATGATAATTAACGGAAAAAGAAATGGCAGCACTACATATTTGATCAGATTACGTAAATAGGCATGCAAAAATGTTAGTTTACCTCCTTGCTCATCAATAACTGCCATACCAAGCAATAATTTCCCTGGTGATGCTTTTAGTTTACTTGATTCTAAAAAAGCAAATAACAACATTGGTATTTGCCACAATATAAAACTAAATAGATAAATATGTTTTTCAAAATTTAGATTTTCAAGTGAAATATCTCCATTGTTATCGACAAGGAGTATATTTTCAAAAAGATTTATCCCCGAAACAAAGAGTAAAAGGATATGGGCTAAATCAATAATTAAAATATCTATGACATAAGCAATAAAACGCTCTGAATGGGAAGCTAATTGGTTTTGCTGAATCATAAAACTCTCTCTTTTTTCATACGTAGAATCATCTATTTTACTCTTTTCTGTCAGTTCCAAAGAACTATTTATTCCACATTTATAAGTTTCTGTTTGTTCTTTATGGTGATTTTCAATTGTCATCTCTATATTTGTGATCCTTTTAAGTGTGGGAATACTTTTTAATTTTTTGAAGTTAGCAAAATTGGATGAATAATAAAGAATTTAATCTTTGCTAATTGATATAATTAGTAGGGAATTGCCATAGCAAGACTCGACAAAGTAATAAGAATAATAGAAAAATAAAATAACTTTTTCGATGCTCTTTGATAGCATAAGGTTAACGGCATTTGATCTTGAAAAGTAGTATTACTCGAGGGTATTTTAAATAATTTAAAAGCAAGAAATAACCAATAAACACTCAAAATAAATGCTACAAAAGTGTAAGCTAAGCGTTTTTGTTCGATTAATCCTAAGGCAGTGCTTAACAATAGAAAAATAAAACAGTAAATAAGACACTCTACTTGTGTGCGCTTTAGACCTTTTACGTGCGGTAAAACGGGAATTTTAGCTACTTTATAATCTTCAAAACGATTGAGTGCAATAGCATATGCATGTGGCATTTGCCATACACTGAACATCAATAGAAGAATAAGCGCACTTAAATCAAAATGATTAGTCACAGCGACATAACCAATAACTGGCGGAACAGCCCCAGAAACACTGCCTATTAAAGTGCCGTAAATCGAATTGCGTTTAAAGTATAATGAATAAAATCCTACATAGACTAAGAGACCAAGTAAACCCAAAAGCCCTGAGAGAGGATTGACAAAATAAAATAGAACCAGTAAACCAGCTATTGTCAGAATTACACTATAAAAAGAGCCTGCAATAAGACTTATTTCACCTGTTACCGTAGCTCGCATAGAAGTACGCTTCATTAGGGCGTCAATATCCCTATCTATCAGATTGTTTGCGACACAACCACCAGCAATTATCAAAGCAACGCCTAAGATTGACCAAAAAAAAAGCAGAAACGGATAAGCCTCACGGGTGGCTAAGAAAAAGCCCCCGAATACAGCTATTAAATTTCCAAAAATAATCCCTGGTTTGGTTAATTGAATATACGCTTTTAACATAATTGTAATAGTATCACTTAATTCACTAAGAGTGAATTTTATATTGAAATCATTATGAAGAGAACTTTAGCAACCAACATAAAAATGAGAAAGGCTGCAAAAAAATGCAGCCTTAGGAGTTAAGTGAAATGTACCTCACTTAAAATATTATTCATTTTACATACTTAACTAAGCATCATATTATGATGCAAGCTCACCAATACCCAAACAGAACCTGCAACTACTATGCCTACGACAATAATCGTATAAATCATAGAAATAAAGTTCCAACGTTGTTCTTTTGACGTATTAATATGTAAGAAATAAACAATATGCACAACCATTTGTATAGCCGCACAAACAGAAATAATCACCATTTTAGTTGACGACGCCATTTCTGGCATATTCATCACAACGGCAAAAGGGATCACTGTTAAAATAACTGCTAAAACAAACCCAATAACATAAGATTTCATTGAACCATGATAATGTGCTGAAGGTGAATGATTTGCGCTCATTATATGCTCCCCATCAAATAAACAAAGGTGAATACGCCAATCCAGATAACATCAAGAAAATGCCAGAAAAGACTTAAGCACATCAAGCGAGTACAATTTGTTTCAGTAACACCACGTCTTGATACTTGAATCAACATAACAATTATCCAGATAAGCCCAGCAGTTACGTGAATACCATGAGTTCCAACAAGTGCAAAGAAACCAGATAAGAAACCACTTCTATCAGGGCCAGCACCGATACTAATCAGATGGTGAAATTCATAAAGTTCAATAGCTAAGAATCCTGAACCCAGCAAAAAAGTGATAAAAAGCCATATTAAAATTCCACTTTTATTATTCACTTTCATAGCCAGCATAGCAAAACCAAACGTAATACTACTGATTAATAAAAACGCTGTTTCAGCAATAACAAGATTCAAGTTTTCGAAAATTTCACTCGGGGTCGGACCACCAGCAGTACCGACCACTAAGACCGCATAAGTCGCAAATAGTGCTGCGAAAATTAAGCAGTCACTCATCAAATATACCCAGAAACCTAATACTTTAGTTCCTTGAGCATCATGATGATGCTCATCATGTGAATCATGAGCATGACCATCAAATTGCATTGTATTACTTGTCATATTTCACTCCTGCTTTATCAAGTTCTGCATAGTGAGCATTCTCAACTTCTTCAATTTTATCGACTTGAACATAGTAATCGATATCTTCATCGAAACTTTTAATTATCCAAACTACAATTGATCCCACAAAGCCAACAAGTGCTAACCACCAAATGTGCCAGATGAGTGCAAAACCCATGACCAAGAGAAGACCACTTATATACATACCCGCAGCCGTATTTTTTGGCATATGAATTGGAGAATAAGATTTTGGTTTTTTATACAATGTACCGTTCGCTTTCATTTCACTCACTGCATCTCTATCTGATACTTTAGGTAAAACTGCAAAGTTATAGAAAGGAGGTGGTGATGAAGTCGCCCACTCTAAAGTACGTCCATTCCAAGGATCGCCAGTTACATCGCGAAGTTTATCTCTATTTTTAATACTTACAATAATTTGAATCACTTGACTTGCAATACCTACTGCAATAATTATTGCACCAATCGCAGCCACAACTAAAAGAGTGTGATATTCAGGATCAATACCTTGACTTAAACGACGCGTCATACCTTTGAAACCAAGTACATAAAGAGGCATAAATGCTACATAGAAGCCTATGAACCAGCACCAAAATGCCAATTTACCCCAGAAAGGCTCAAGTCTAAAGCCCATTGCTTTAGGGAACCAATAGGTAAATCCTGCAATACATCCAAAGACCACAGCGCCAATAATTGTGTTATGGAAGTGAGCAATCAAGAATAAACTATTATGAAGTACTGGGTTCGCAGCAGACACTGATAATAAAACGCCTGTCATTCCGCCAATAGTAAAAGTAACTAAAAAACCTATCGTCCAAAGCATGGGCACTTCCATTTCAACGCGTCCTTTATACATGGTAAATAACCAGTTAAAGATTTTGACACCTGTTGGAATAGAAATAATCATTGTCGCTACACCGAAGAATGCATTAACCGCAGGACTATTTCCCATCGTAAAGAAGTGATGGAGCCAAACAATGAATGATAAAATTGTGATAGCAACTGTTGCCCAGACTAAAGAGGTATACCCGAACAGACGTTTACGTGAGAATGTCGCAGTAACTTCCGAGAATACACCAAATACTGGTAGTACAAGAATGTAAACTTCAGGGTGTCCCCAAATCCAAATCAAGTTGACGTACATCATCATATTCCCACCCATATCATTGGTGAAAAAATGCGTACCTAAGTATCTATCTAACGTTAAAAGTGCAATAGAAACAGTTAATACAGGGAATGAGATGATGATAAGAATATTCGCACAAAGCGATGTCCATGTGAATACAGGCATTTTCATTAAAGTTATGCCAGGAGCACGCATTTTTAAAATGGTGGCAAAAAAGTTAACACCTGTTAACAAGGTACCTATCCCTGAGATCTGAAGGCTCCAAATCCAATAATCTACGCCCGTACCAGAACTATATTCTGTCAAAGAGAGCGGAGGATATGCAAGCCAACCGGTTTGAGCAAATTCACCCACACCGAGTGAAATATTGATAAGTACAACACCCACAACAAACAACCAGAAACTCAAGTTATTCAAAAATGGGAATGCCACATCTCTTGCACCAATTTGTAATGGAACAACAATATTCATCAAACCCACAATAAATGGCATTGCCATGAAAAAGATCATGATGACGCCATGGGCAGTAAAAATTTGATCATAGTGGTGTGCATTTAAATACCCCGCTTCGCCAGCCGAAGAAAGGACTTGCTGTCCACGCATCAATAACGCATCAGCAAAGCCTCTAAAGAGCATAATAAATGCAACCACGATATACATAATACCTATACGCTTATGATCTACTGAAGTAAACCAATCGCGCCATAGCCAACCCCACAATTTATAGCGTGTGAGAAGTCCCACTACGAGAGCACCAATTATACCAATAGCAAGAAGTGTTACTACGATTATTGGTTCATGTAATGGAACGGCATCTAACGTTAATTTTCCAAACATATTTTCGTTCCTCTAAATAGAATTAATGAGTCGCTGCATCATGTGCATGATGAGCACTCTCATCGTGCCTTTGACCGCCATGGTCTGCGTGATTAGCATGCCCAGCGTTATCACCTGCATATAAATTTTGAGAAAACTGCGTCACGACGTCTCTAAAAAGGCCTGGTTTAATATTAGTAAAATATTGTACTGGTGCATTTTCAGAGGGCTTTGCTAAGACTTTGTATGCTTCAAAGCTATTTAAATCTGCACCCTCAGCACGAACCTTATTTACCCAAGCATCAAAATCATTTTCATTTTTAGCTAAGGCTTTAAATTTCATACCAGAGAAACCAGGGCCACTGTAACTTGCAGAGATGCCTTTGAATTCCCCAGGCTCGTTAGCAATTAAATTTAGCTTAGTTTGCATACCAGCCATCACATAAATTTGACCACCTAGTTGAGGAATAAAAAATGAGTTCATGACTGATTGAGAAGTCAATCTAAATTCTACAGGCCTGTCAACAGGTAGAGCTAATTCGTTTATAGCTGCAACACCTTGTTCTGGATAGACAAATAACCATTTCCAATCCAAAGAAACGACTTCTACGACTAAAGGTTCTTTATCGCTTTCAAGTGGTTTATATGGATGTAAAGAATAGGCTGTTTTCCAAGTGATTGTTCCTAAAATGATAATAATAATTAAAGGAACCATCCAAACAACAAATTCAATCTTATTTGAGTGTTCCCAGTCCGGCTTATACTCATTTTTAGTATTTGATGCTCTATATTTCCAAGCAAAAAATACGGACAGAACAATAGCAGGAATAACAACAATCAGCATAAGGCCTATAGCCCAATAGATTAAATCACGTTGCTGAACACCTACTGCCCCTTTCGAGTTAATAAGTGCAGCATTTTCACATCCCGTTAGAACAAACAGAGAAGCAAAAAGTGTGAAAAAACCCATTGTTTTTAGCCAGGTTTTGTATTTATTTAATAAATTCATTGAAGAACCTCTGACATAATAGAATTAATGGAGTTTTCAAAGCACGCATTATTCTAAGTCATATTGCAATACAAAGTAAATCATACTTTCAAAATGTTGTGATATCCGTGTTACTTTTAATCTTTAAACCACAACTAAGTTACATTACACACACAAATTTTTAACATCCTCTTAACAATTGGGCTTATTCGCCTTTTCTTTATAACTTAAATCAATAAAGTGGTAAAAATATTAAAGTATTTATTTCGCTTATGTACTTATTTTTCTGCATAATTTGTTGCAAAATTGCTAATTCTTTTTATTGTTTTGGCATCTTTTAATTCTTTAAATTTTGTTGTTAATAAATTGAGATTTTAAAACAGAATAATTTTAGCGTTGTATTCATCAAATCTTGATAAAGTACAATTTAGTGTGTATGAATTAGAAAAGTTCTGCAGTGAATAAAATATTATTCAATCCTCATAAAAATTATTTTTGGTAAAATAATACATAAGATTCATTATAGATGCAGGGCATAGCCGCTAAATTAATCATGTCCCTTTTCATTTGATGTCCAAACGTTAGCCATATGGAGTGAAGTAAATAGACTATATTTATCAGCTAATTTGACGATTTGCAACAGTTCCACCCAATAGCAATCAAGATGCAGGTTTTGGTTAAGTTTGCGCCACCTGAATAGTCCTTGGAATACTATCTGTACATGCAACTGGAAGTAACTCTTGTATATTTAGTCATTTTGGGTAGTATAAAGTAAGCATTATTTTTGCACTGTCAAGCAATTGAACTCGCTTTGGTTAACCTAACAAATTCAGATTAAAAAGCAAAAAAATAGTTCTTTAGGCATGCGTTATATCCCAATTAAACAAATTGGATTTGCTAAGATGATTTAAGTCATGTTAGGCTTATTAATCAATTTAGATGGTTATGTTTCGTGTTACACTACGAACTAAAAAATGCTTTGCTATCAATCCGGTAATTAACATTTTTTTAACTTATTTTATCACTTATTTTATCAAACTTAAGAGAGCCAATATATGTCTAATAAACCATTTGTATATCAAGCCCCTTTTCCTCTTTCACCAGATGATACCGAATATTATCTTTTATCAAGTGATCACGTTTCTACTTTTGAATTAGAGGGACAAACTTGTCTTAAAGTTCATCCTGAGGCACTCTCTTTAATGGCTATGCAAGCATTTCATGATGCTTCCTTTATGCTAAGAACAAGTCACCAAAAACAAGTGGCTTCAATATTGCATGATCCTGAGGCGAGTGATAATGATAAATATGTTGCTTTACAATTTCTTAGAAATTCGGAAATAGCGGCAAAAGGAATTTTACCTACATGCCAAGATACAGGAACGGCTATTATCATGGGTAAAAAAGGACAAGGAGTTTGGACTGGTGGTGGTGATGAAGCTGCATTATCTAAGGGTGTATATGATGCATTTATTAACAATAATCTGCGTTATTCTCAAAATGCCCCTATTGATATGTTTAAAGAAGTAAATACCGGCACTAACTTACCTGCACAAATCGATCTTTATGCGGTTGATGGTAATGAATATCATTTTTTATGTATTGCAAAAGGTGGCGGTTCTGCAAATAAAACCTTTCTATACCAAGAAACCAAAGCGACCCTTTCGCCAAATGTGTTAAAAAAATTCCTTGTTGAAAAAATGAAATCTCTCGGCACATCAGCCTGCCCTCCTTATCATCTTGCATTTGTTATTGGTGGTACTTCTGCTGAAGCAAATCTTAAAACAGTAAAATTAGCTTCGACTCACTATTACGATACGCTTCCTACAGAAGGAAATGAACATGGTCAAGCATTTAGAGATATCGAACTGGAGCAGGAACTTTTACTTGAAGCTCAACAATTAGGTATTGGTGCGCAATTTGGTGGTAAATACTTCTGTCACGATGTTCGTGTGATTCGCCTTCCTCGTCATGGTGCATCTTGCCCTATTGGAATGGGTGTTTCTTGTTCAGCTGATAGAAATATTAAGACTAAGATTAACAAAGAGGGTATATGGATAGAAAAACTAGAAAATAACCCTGCTCAATTTATTCCTGAAGAATTGAGTAAAGCCGGCGAAGGTGAAGTCGTTAGTATTTCTCTTAACCAACCAATGGCTGATATTTTAAAAACACTTTCTCAATATCCTGTTGCTACACGACTATCGCTTACTGGAACCATTATCGTGGCAAGAGACATCGCACACGCCAAGCTCAAGGAACTTATTGATAATAATCAACCGTTACCTGACTATATTAAAAACCATCCTATTTATTATGCTGGCCCTGCCAAAACACCTGAAGGTTTACCATCAGGTTCATTAGGTCCTACCACAGCAGGTAGAATGGACTCTTACGTTGATATTCTTCAATCGAATGGTGGAAGTCTCATTATGCTTGCTAAGGGTAACCGTAGCCAACAAGTAACTGATGCTTGTAAAAAACATGGTGGTTTTTATCTCGGGAGTATCGGTGGACCAGCTGCCGTGCTTGCACAACAAAGCATTAAGAAGTTAGAATGTGTGGCTTATGAAGAGCTTGGTATGGAAGCAATTTGGAAAATCGAAGTTGAAAATTTCCCTGCGTTTATTCTTGTGGATGATAAAGGTAATGATTTCTTTACTCAGATTGATAATAAGCAATGTAATATTTGTGTTAAAAATGTCTAATACTCATTGGTATTGTTGTTTTATTAAGTATTTTAATTATGGTTCTTTGATTTTATTTCTGGGTAATTCGACTTAATCAAGATTGCTCTCTAAGAAGACTTAGGATCGTAAAAGCTCACAAGCTAGCTACTAAATAGGGGGCTTATCCCCCTATTTAGTAGCTTTGTATCGTATAAAAACGATTTAATAGATGCAATCAGATAACCGGACCATATCTTATTATCAATTTTGACGTATAAATGTTGCTACACTGTTGTCTTGTGCCATCTCGTTGATTGCATTTGTAAGCACAGTATTAAGCACTTCTTCTATTTTAGCTTGCGAAGCTGTTAATGCACCTTCGAGTGAATATTGCCCACGATACGTTTTACTGTGTTGTAAAGAATTATTTACCGATCTAGTTTGCAATGTTAATTCAACAACAGCATCGATTCTATGTTTTAAATTACCTTCTGTCACATTCGCATCAAGTCTATTTAGGATGATTTGGACTGTTACAGGGGCATTACCACCAACTGAAAACCCTCTGGCTGCCATTTGCTTCTCAACTATTTCCTGGAGTAGAAAACGGACATCACGATTAGGCATTAGTTCAATTAATTCTCCTTTGCGTTCCAATTTAGCTAAGGTTGCGGTACTTCTATTATCTACACTGACCACATTAATCGATGTTGCGTTAATTGTAAGATCTTGATTTGGTAGCGTGATCCTAGGTGCTAGATTAATTTTGTTATTTTGTGGTGCAACACAAGCAGTTAAAAAAACTGTTGTTAATAGAGTTGTTGCTAAAGCTATATTTTTAAAATTCATGATGTTCCTCTTAAATATCAATTGAGTAATTAAGGTTATTTTTTAATAATTGTATCACTGTTGAACTAAAGCTTAAACCTAAAATAAGTTAAAATAAATCATCTATGATAAAATAGTCATTCACTTCCATGCAAATAAGGGGCCTATCATGAATACTGAAACTCAAATTAACCAGCGATTAGCGGAACTTAATCCTAGCTACCTAAGGATTGAAAATGAAAGTTATAAGCACAACGTACCAAAAAATTCAGAAACTCACTTTAATGTAGTGATTGTCAGTGAGGCATTTAACAATCTATCATTAATAAAGCGCCATCAGACAATTTATGGGTTACTTTCAGAGTTAATGAAAAATCCTATACATGCATTAGCACTTCACACTTTCACAAGTAAAGAATGGGAGAGTCAAAAAATTGATAATTTGAGCTCTCCAGAGTGCCTAGGTGGAGGTAAAAAGTAATATTATTCTTTAAAACCTAGTAGCTGATTGACTTGTTCTACACAAGCTAAGTACCTTTTATCATAATCACTTTCTTTAATCCTGACATAGCCTATTGCATTTTTGTCTAGGCTATCTATTATGACTTTTGTACGCGTAGACATATTTGTTTGGTTCTTTTCATCTTCTATTAATAAAACTAAATCAAAACGATATTTATCAATCATGGCCTGTATAAGGTTGTGTTCTTTACCCATATTTTTCTTACAAGAAACTTGTAATGATACAAAATCGGTATCGACAAAAACTACTCGATTGGCGAATTTAATTGCAAAGTCAATGTAATGAGCCTGACCAAGCGCAATCTTATCATAATCATTAAATTGGAGCGCTTTGACTTCATTCCCTAGATGCGTAAAAAGGTATTCTTTTTTATAATCCCAAGCGCTTGTGGTATTAAATGTATTTGATAGTTTATTGACAAGTGTCGATTTACCTACTAGCGCACAACCAATAACAGCAACCGTTCTGACAAAAAATGGCTTAACCTCTGTTGGTATGTATTCCCAATATTGAAAAGGATTCAGGCGTATTTTCTCCCCACTGATAGGCATTACACCTCTCTTAGGATCTATCAGGATAGTTTTAGCATTAAATAGCTCTTTATACTTAGGAGTATCTGTTAATTCACTTGAATAGATAAAATCAGGCACAATGCCTTGTTCATTTAAAAACTCTTTAACGCTGTCACGCCAGTCATGCCAACCATTAGGGTAGGGCTCAATACCAATTTCATTAAACAGATGGATTTTAATATTACTTTGGTATTTAAAAGTCTGTAATAACCATCTTAGCCTATCACTAATCGTTGGTTGCTTTGACATTTGACTCGCATCAAATAAAGCTTTGTCTCTAGGTTCATCATAACAGAGTATTACATGCAATTTATCGACTTGGCTTGCTGCTCTTTGTATTAAATAAACATGCCCTGTATGTAAAGGATAGAATTTACCAAAAATAACCCCCTGTATCTCGTTATTTTTAGGAAAATCAATCCTCAAGTACTCATGAATTTTTTGCAACTTTTGACCACTGGGCTCTTTGACCTTATCATTTAAAAGTTGACTTAAATATCCTTTACTTATTCCACATGCTGCAGCGACTTCTTGTAGTGTTCTTCGTTGATTTTTAATCGCTTGTTTAATGTATTTATAAGTCATGAATCTAGCTTCCATTCTTTAAGTTTGTTCTATGAGAGAACTAAACAATCTATTTAAAACAGTGTTATTTTTTATAATATAAATAATAGTGTATCCCTGCATTTACTCTTAGGATAATAAAATTTATTCTAGTTGATCAAATATATTATGTCATGCACGTTTTTCAGATTTTGCCTATTTTCAACTACGGAAAGTTAAACTTTCCTATCTAGGAAGCTTAATTTTCTGTATGAAAAGTGATCCACTCACTCATTAGAGAAAAAAAATGCCGTCATTCTAAAGAAAAACGGCACTTAAATAACTCATTTCATCTTATTCATCTATGCAATAAAGTGTTATGCACTAAATTGCTTTCTAGTAAAAGATGATTTATCAGAACGTCCAGCCGAGCGAGGCCTATCAGCTCCTCCACGGCGTCCTTCATGATTACCGCCTCTTGGACCACGTCTATCATCAGATGAACGTGCAGGTCTGCCATTTCCTGATTGCGCTTCTACCTGTGAGACAAATTGCATATTTAATGGTTTATTCAGCACTCGGGTTTTAGTAAGATGGCCTAAAATATCAGTTGGCATCCCACGTGGTAATTCAATAGTAGAATGAGTAGGATACAACTTGATGTTACCTATATAACGACTACTGATATCGCCCTCATTTGCTATGGCGCCCACAATATGTCTTACCTCTACACCATCATCGCGTCCGACTTCTATACGATATAAATCCATATCACCAACTTGGCGACGTTCTTTACGCTCAGGGCGACTATTATCAGCTCCTCTTGATTCTCTTTCTCTTCCTCGTCCTTCGAAACGGGACTCTTTTCTATCAAAATCTCTCGAAGGTTTATTTCTCATAACAGGATCTGGTTTTATGACTAATGGTCTTGATACTTGAGCCATTTTAAGAAGTGCTGCAGCTAATGTTTCAATATCAATACCTTGAGGTTGAATTTTTTCAATCAGTGCTTGGTATTTATCTAAATCATGGCTTTCGATTTCTGTTTTTACTTTTTCAGTAAAAGATTGAATTCTATGTGCAGCTAGCGTTTCTGCTGTAGGTAATTGAACTTCTGGGATCACAATACGCATGGTACGTTCAATATTTTTAAGTAAACGGTATTCTCTGCTATCAACAAATAAAAGTGCGCGCCCAGCTCTACCTGCACGTCCAGTTCGACCAATTCTATGCACATAAGATTCTGCATCTTGTGTGATATCATAGTTTACAACAAGGCTAATACGTTCAACATCTAACCCCCTTGCAGCCACATCAGTTGCGACAAGAATATCAAGTCGACCATCTTTCAATCTATCTAATGTTTGCTCACGTAATGATTGATTCATATCACCATTCAGTGCAGCTGCATTGTATCCGCCTTTTTCAAGAACTTCTGTAACCTCTACTGTCGCATTTTTAGTTCTTACAAAAATAATTGCCGCATCAAAAGCTTCTACTTCTAAAAAGCGGATCAGTGCATCATTTTTACGAACACCAGCAACACGCCAAAAACTTTGGCTTATGTCAGGGCGGGTTGTATCACTTGCTTTAATGCGTACTTCTTCAGGCTCATTCATAAAGCGACGTGTGATACGTCTTATCGCTTCAGGCATCGTAGCAGAGAATAGTGCAGTTTGATGTTCACTTGGGATCTTTGACATGATAGTTTCTACATCATCAATAAAACCCATTCTTAACATTTCATCTGCTTCATCTAGCACAAGACCCTTGATGTCTTTAAGCTTTAAAGTGCCTCTTTCCAAATGGTCTAATAATCTACCCGGCGTACCAACAACAATTTGTGGTCCTTGCTTAAGTGATCTTAATTGTCCTTCATAGCGTTGACCACCATAAAGGGCTACTACATTCACATTTTTCATATATTTTGTGAATGTTTCGCATGCTTCAGCCACTTGTATTGCCAGTTCACGTGTAGGAGCTAGCACTAAAATTTGTGGTGATTTCAGATTAACATCTAGATTTTGCAATAATGGTAATGAAAATGCTGCTGTTTTACCACTCCCTGTCTGAGCGATACCTAATACATCTTTACCTTTCAATAAATGAGGCATACATGCAGCTTGGATTGGCGAGGGTTTTTCATAGCCCAAGTCTGTCAATGCAGATAAAATTTCTTGCATTAAACCTAATGACGCAAAGGTCATCTCATTTTTAATTTCATTTGAATTTGATGTTGCTTCGATGTGTGTTTCTTTATCTATATTTGTTGTCATTTTCTAACTCTATTGTAGGTAACATAACGAATGAGTCAGTCCAACAAACTAGTAAAAATGTAATTAGTTTCATTAAATTGCGTGACCAACTCGAAAAGACAGCACTCTTATCCTAATATAAAATAAGATCTACTGTATAATTTAAGGTGAGTTTGATTCGGCTAGGTCTTCTTGTTGTTGAGCTATTAAAGCTAACTCTAATAGTGCATAGCGATGTTCAACATAGTTATGAACATTATTCGCTATCGCTTTTTTAAACAGCGATATTGCCCTATTTACATCTCCTAAACTTAAGTAATGCTTTCCTAAATAAAAGTACATTTCAGTTAAATATTCTGCAAATGTAAAATTATCCAGATTTTGTTTATCTAAACGATGCATTAACTCTTTTTCTGAAATGTGCCCTAAATAAAACGCGACAATATTCCAGCCCCAGTAATCTCGTTCTGATACTTCATCATAACGATTTTGTAGTGATTTTTTAGCAGCACTTTCATCAATCTGACGTTCAATCAAATAAAGCCATAAAATACGATATGGGTCTGTTGTATCTTCTTGATAAAAAGCGACTAAATCCTCTTGAGCCATTGCATAACGCTCACCGTAGTATAAAGCTATACCACGATTTAAACGTGCATAGGTGTAGGTAGAATCAAGTTCTAATACAGAATCAAACGCTTCATAAGCCGCATCAAAATCAGCGGCTTGCGTCGAATATATTCCTAGATAATTATAAATTTCCGGAATATCTGGGCGTATAAATAAAGCTTGGGTAAAATCATTACGGGCCAAAGCACGTAAACCTAAGCTGTCATATAAGACACCCCGCTCATATAACAATTGAGCTCTTTCTTCCTCGGTCAGCACTGTGGTCGCAAGAATTTGTTCCATTCTTGCAAGCATAACTTCCTGCTGAATAGTAGATTGCAAAGGTACTGCCATCAGATTATCATTTGATACTTGACTTTGTGATGTGCATCCCGTTAAAAATAAAAATAAGGTAATAGATGACAAGCATATATGCTTTTTCAATGATTTGTTTAAAATACATTTCATCTCTTTTACCCATAATTATTTATACTTTCTAATAATTTAACTTCGGAACTTTTTCAGTATACCACAATTTCTACTCTGCGTCTTGCCCTTGACCCGACCCATTTGTATTATTTTGTGAAGATTCAGTATCTGGTTGTACAGATAATGCTTCTTCATTTTGTGGTTGAGCTTCTTTGATACTAAGTCTTACACGACCTTGTCTATCAATTTCTAATACTTTAACTGGTACTTCTTGACCAACAGCAATGTAATCAGCAATTTTTTCAATGCGTTTGTCTACGATTTGAGAGATATGCACAAGTCCTTCTTTACCGCCAGCAAAGCTAACAAAAGCACCAAAATCTGCAACTCTAACTACTTTTCCTTCATAGATTTTACCAACAATCACTTCTGCTGTAATCTCTTCTATACGACGAATCGCATGTTGAGCCTTTTCATTATCAGAGGAAGCTATTTTAACAAGACCCGTATCATCAATTTCGATGGTAGTACCTGTTTCTTCAGTTAATGCACGTATTACCGCGCCACCTTTGCCTATAATGTCTTTAATTTTATCTGCGTTAACTTTTAATGTATGGATTCTTGGGGCAAAATCAGATATTTCAGTATTAGGTTGAGTAATTGTTCTCTCCATCACATCTAGGATATGTAAGCGAGCGCCTTTTGCTTGATTTAAAGCAACTTGCATGATTTCTTTAGTGATTCCTTCAATTTTAATATCCATTTGAAGTGCTGTAATACCTTCACGGCTACCAGCAACTTTAAAATCCATATCACCTAAGTGATCTTCATCTCCTAAAATATCAGAAAGAACAACAAATTTATCATCTTCCTTAACTAACCCCATAGCGATACCTGCAACAGCTGAGCGGATAGGTACGCCGGCATCCATAAGTGCAAGTGATGCACCACATACAGATGCCATTGAAGAAGAGCCGTTAGATTCTGTGATTTCAGAAACGACCCTGACTGTATAAGGAAATTCTGCCGCGCTTGGCATTACTGCTGCAACACCACGTTTAGCGAGACGACCATGGCCAATTTCACGGCGTTTAGGTGAGCCTACCATACCAGTTTCACCAACAGAATATGGAGGGAAATTATAATGGAATAAGAATTTATCTGTTTTTTCACCGACTAATTCATCAATAACTTGAGCATCTCTTTCCGTACCTAAAGTGACGGTGACAAGTGCTTGTGTTTCACCACGAGTGAAAAGTGATGAACCATGAGTACGAGGAAGTACACCAGTGCGTACATCTAATCCACGGATCATGTCTTTTTCACGACCATCAATACGAGGAGCACCACTAATAACTCTTTCTCTCACTACTTTAGATTCTAAAGCACCAAGAATAGTTAAAATTTCAGATTCATCAAGTGTTTCATTTTCTTTAAGTAACTCTTCGCAAACACTGGTCTTAATTGCATCTACTTGCTCATAACGAGTTTGCTTTTCAGTAATTTGGTATGCAGCTGAAAGTCTATCTTCAGCAAGCATTTGAATTTTTTGATTAAGTTCAACATTAGGGACAGGTGGAACCCAATCCCAAGCTGGCTTAGCGGCTTTTGAAGCAAAAGCTTTGATTTCATTGATTACGATCTGCTGTTGTTCATGTCCAAAAACAACCGCACCTAACATTTCATCTTCACTGAGAATATCTGCTTCTGATTCAACCATTAAAACTGCATTCTCAGTTCCTGCAACAACTAAATCAAGTCGACTTTCTTTCAGTTCAGCTGTCGTTGGATTTAAAACATATTTATTGTTAAGGTAACCTACACGCGCGGCACCAATTGGGCCATTAAACGGAATACCAGATACTGCAAGAGCAGCTGAAGCACCAATCATAGATACAATATCAGGATTAACTTCTGGATTAACAGATACAACCGTAGCAACGATTTGTACCTCATTTAAAAAACCTTCAGGAAAAAGAGGTCTTAGTGGCCTATCAATTAAACGACTGACTAATGTCTCACCCTCGCTAGGGCGTCCTTCACGACGGAAAAAACTGCCTGGAATTTTACCAACTGCATAAGTTCTTTCTTGATAGTTAACAGTAAGAGGAAAAAAATCCTGACCAGCTTTAACCTTTTTTTGTCCAACAACTGTAACAAATACTGCAGTGTCGTCCATGCTTATCATTACTGCGCCTGTGGCTTGTCTTGCCATCATATTTGTTTCTAATGTAACGGTATGCTGTCCGTATTTGAATTCATGTACAATAGGTGTTAACACTATATATTCCTCTTTTTAAACTTTTTATTGCTTAGCAGCTGTGAGTGATGTTTTATATTGCTTTTTTTTAAATTTATTAACTGGGCTTACTTTTTTAAACTTACAATCATCAATTAAAAATTAACAATTAATATGTGACTTCCACTCTTCATCATTATTCATTATAGAAATAGTTTTATTTATTTTAAGTACGGCTTATGATTCTTAAAGAATTCAGAAATATTCAATTTAGCGGCCTGAAGATAATGCCCTTTTTGATGGAACTTTATTTAGATTTAGCTATTCAAATACTATTAATTCACTTTTTGCTTTTTTAATGTTTTTATTTACTACGTATTATTAGACCGATATGAATTTTTTTGTAATACGACAAAGGGGCTTGTGCCCCTTTATCGTATTTTTCAGAAATTAACGACGTAATCCTAAGCGCTCAATGAGCGTAGAGTAACGTTTAACATCTTTATTTTTCAAATAATCAAGAAGACTACGGCGTTGTGCTACCATACGTAACAAACCACGACGACCGTGATGATCTTTTTTGTGTTCAGAAAAATGTGACTGTAAATCATTGATCCTAGCTGTTAATAATGCAACTTGAACTTCAGTTGATCCTGTATCATTCGCATCACTACCATATTCAGCAACGATTTTCGCTTTTGTTTCTGCTGTTAGAGACATAACTTCTCCTAAATAAGGGTTAAAATATAAATAAATTAGCGCCGATCTCTAATTCAGCACTAACATGATTAAAGCTGGGTTATTGTACGCTTTCATCAATGCTTGTGCAACACAATAGATAAGATTATTAACTGTTATTTAATTTGGTAATGTCTCAATTTATTTGCAACAGCAGTATGCGATAAACCTAATCGTTTACCTAATTTTCGAGAGCTAGGATAGGCAGTAAACAATTGTGAAAGTACTTTACACTCATAGCGATTCATTATGTCCACTAAACTTCCCTCAAGCTCTTCTTCACTCAGCATCGTAATTTCTTCTTCTAAAAATGTTATATCCTGCACTCTCATTGAATCAAAAATCAAATCATTAGCCGTAAGATGCTTGGAGTCTAATTGAACTAAACTCTGATAAAGTGTATTTTTAAGTTGTCTGATATTGCCAGGCCATTCGTGCTCTAAAAGAATTTGTGCAACATCTGCAGTACATATCGGAGGGGTAATTTTTAGCTGTTCCGAAAGCTCTGATAATAAAAAATGAGTCAGGGGCATAATGTCAGCCCTCCTCTCTCTTAGAGGTGGGATAGTTAATGTTATTACATTAAGTCTATAATACAAATCTTCACGGAATAAACCTTGTTTGACCAATGAAAATAATTTTTTTTGAGTAGCGCAAATAATTCGGATATCCACAAATATTTCATTGTCTTCACCTACGCGCCTAAAAGTGCCATCATTAATAAATCGGAGTAGTTTGCCTTGCATATGAGGTGACATTTCTTCAATTTGGTCAAGCAGGACTGTACCAAGGTGCGCTTGTTCAAAAAAACCTTTTTTCACAGTAGCAACTGGAGGTAAATTCGAAACAAAGCCGAAAAGTTCACTTTCAACAACATCATCCGGGATTCCAGCACAATTTAATGCTAAGAAAGGTTGATTTGATCTAGGGCTTGCAAGATGGCAGGCACGTGCAAGCATATCTTTACCAGTGCCTGTTTCACCTTCAATTAATAAGGGAACATTCAATTGGGCTGCTTTGGTGGCATGTTTAATGATTTGTTTCATGGGATAGCTTTCCGCTATCCAATCATTTAAAACCACCTGCAGATTACGCATTTTGATAGGTTCTAGTCATCCAATCACGGATAGATTGTGTGATACTTTCAGTTTTTAGCTGAGTTAATATTTGACGTTTATCATCATAAACTTGCCCACCAACATCTTCTGCAATGCGCTGAACGGATTGAAGCATCAGTTTGAAGTTTTGTATCGGTTCACCGGCTGAAGGCAGAACCATGAAAAACGTCACACCAATAGTTGTAAAATCAATCATTTGATTAGGATCAAAAGTGCCAGGTTTTACCATGTTTGCGACACTAAATATAACAGGGGATGCCGTAGTAGATAAATGTCTATGGAAAATATTCATATCGCCATAATTTAGCCCTGCATTAAGAAAACTATTAAGAAGTAAATCACCCCTCAATATGTTGTTGTGGACACCCATAACATGTAACACAATAACAAGTTCTTCAACGGGTTCCTGCTGTTCTTCAATTGCTGTAGTTTCCTCTGCTAAAGTTTGATCATCTGTTGTCTCAGTAATAGCAGATTCATTTTGAAGAACTTCTGTTTCATGATTTTCATTTGCATCTGTTCTTAATTTAATCTCAGTATCCGTAATTGTATTAGAGGGGTCAGAGTGCAAATCTTTATTCATTTGCATATGCTCTTCAGCATCTCCTTTTTTAACTCTTACTTCACTTACATCAGTATCTAACGCATGAATCTGAACTTCATTATCAATTGCATCAATGTCTTCAGAAAAAGAAGGAGTATCGTTTTCACTACGGCGAGAAACTCTTTTTTTCTTACCAAAAAGGGTTGACTTCTCTTTACGTGAACTCCAAACACCATGTAAAAAAAGAGCAATAATAGCTAATACACCAATAACAAGTAAAATGATTCGCAAATTTTCCTTCACAGTATTCTCTTATTAATTTTATATGCAGTTAAATTTAAGGGCTTATGCATTTATAAGCTTCGCGCTTTGTGCAAGTGTTTAAATTAGCATTCAATTGAAAACTCTTGCTGATATTTAAATTTTTCATTTCTTATAGGCCAATGAATGCACAGGGCTAGTTAAAAGCTCCTATTATCAACGTAATAACCTGTAGAATATAGAATATTCTCCATATTGTTCTTAGATTATAAGAAAATATAGATACTTTAAAGAGTGTATCACAAAATTGATTCATCTATTATACACTTTACCTTGCCATATTATAATCTTAGTGGCAACTTGTAAAGTAAATGTTACATGCACTAGGCTTATGGACAGATAAGTTTTATTGTTACTTTTATCAACAAGCAGAGAAAAATAAATAAAAAAGTGTGTCCAACTTGAAATAGTCTTTCACTGTAAATATTTCTTACCCTCTAGAGGCTGTTGACATAGAAGACTCACAAATTGATCATGCCTAAAGTAGTTTATAAACAACCTCTTGAAGTGGAAAATATTTAATAAGTGGTATGAGGTTTTTGTAATTAACTCGTAAAAGTATATTATAAAAGAGTAAATGTCATGCCAAGATTGAATTTATAAGATTAGTCAGTGGAATTTCCTACAAAAACTTTTTAACCGTGTCCATATAGATTATATAAATAGATCAGATCGATTATTTTTAGAGAGTGCTTTATAAAGGTTGTTTTTTATAAGATCTGTACTGGTTTGCCTTGGCATGATTTACCCAATGAATTTGGGTATTGTAATGCTGCTTATAAACGTTTTAATCGTTAGGCCCATCAACAAGGTTTTTTAGAGATTCTAACAACGCTTGCTCACATCAATGAGAAAGAGTGTGGAGGTGTTGATGGCACTATTATTTGTATACATAAGTTCAGTATAGTATAGGTACTGCAACTAATAGCACTGAAATCATCGGTAAATGCCGAGGAGATAATTCGGCTATAAAACATCTTATAGTTTATGGTTGATAGTTGATAGTTTGAGACTATCAAATCACCAAGAACTCAGTGTGAGACAGCGGCATGGCGTTACGCATGCTGTAAGTTTAATTAACCATACTGGTGAGTTTGAATGTTTTATAGCTTATAAAAGTTATGATCTAAAAACTTAAAGAGAGCTGATATCCAACCTCAACAAAACATCCATCATTCCAAAACATAATCATGGTAAGGACTGAAATACAGGCTCAATTGATAAATACTTATACAAAATAGGGTTCTTGGTCGAAAATGCTTTTGCTAGGATAAAGCATTGCAGAGCAATCGCAACGGGGTATGATAAATTAAAAATTTGCTTTAGAAGCACTACTGCAATTGCTTTTATTATGCTGTCTTGACCATGTATGTCTAAAAAAGCTTTCGAAATGTGAACAGCTCCTAGTAAACCACTAATCGATGGCATTCCATAAAGTCCTTTTCGATAACAATCATATTATCTTTTCATTCTGTTATAGGTTATAACCATTAGTTATTAGGATGTTTGCAAATAAAAAGGCATGATGTTCTCACATTTATTTTTGTTACTACTCTTAATTTTTTGGGTATACTAAGCCTCAGTATATTTAATTATTGCCAGTTTTATGTTCAATTTTAATATGAGAATACTTTATGACTTTGGAACAATACTCTTCAAGTCCGGAACAAGACATCATCTTTAATGATAATACCCTGACTATTGGCCATACACCACTTGTAAGGTTAAATAGGATCGGGAATGGTAATATCTATGCCAAAATAGAGTCAAGAAACCCGAGTTTCAGTGTTAAATGCCGAATCGGTGCTAACATGATTTGGGAAGCTGAAAAGCATGGGATTTTGACCCATGATAAAACATTAGTTGAACCCACGAGTGGCAACACAGGCATTGCATTAGCGTATGTAGCATCAGCTAAAGGCTACAATTTGATACTTACTATGCCAGAAACAATGAGCGTTGAAAGAAGAAGATTGCTCAAAGCTCTTGGCGCAGAATTGATATTAACCCCAGGCAATTTAGGTATGAAAGGGGCAATTGATAAAGCCAATGAAATTGCAGACGCAAATCCTTCTAAGTATTTAGTTCTTCAACAGTTCAGCAACCCGGCTAACCCTGCTATTCATGAAGCAACAACAGGCCCGGAAATCTGGAGAGCCACACAAGGAAAAATTGATATATTTGTAGCCGGCGTAGGCACTGGCGGCACAATAACAGGCGTGAGCAGATACATAAAAAATAATTTGAAAAAAAACATTTTGTCTGTGGCCGTTGAACCTTCTGATTCTCCAGTTATTCAGCAGGCCTTAGATGGACAAGAAATTAAACCTGGTCCTCATAAAATCCAGGGAATTGGTGCAGGATTTATTCCTGCGAATCTCGATTTAAGTCTAGTTGACAAGGCCATACAGATTACAAATGAGGAAGCATTTGAGATGGCTCACGAATTGATGAAAAAAGAAGGGATTCTCGCAGGAATCTCATCTGGAGCAGCAATAAGTGCCGCGCTTAAATTAAATCAACAACCTGAATACCAGGATAAGATGATAGTTGCTATCTTGGCCTCTTCTGCTGAGCGGTATTTAAGTTCTGCCTTATTTGCTGATATTTTTACCGATGAAAGCCTAAAATAGCACTTAAACGTGATATAGATCACAAAAAGGCACCTTTAAGGGTGCTTTTTTGTGTCAGTTAATAGAAACTTTTCCAAATTATAGCTTAAGTTGAATGATTGTTTTTGAGGTTTATCATAAATCAGATATAATCTCGGCTGTATACTATACATTAGTTATTTTTTACGATTTAGAATGATTCTAAAATTACATTTCATCTAGTTAATGGAGATACGATATGTTTCAACAAGACGTTGTTATAATTGCCCCAAATGGCCTTCACACTCGCCCTGCGGCACAATTTGTTAAAGAAGCCAAAAATTTTTCGTCTGAAATCACTGTGATTTCTAATGGCAAGTCCGCTAGCGCTAAAAGCCTCTTTAAACTTCAAACATTAGGATTATCTCAAGGCACAACTATTACACTTCAAGCTGAAGGTGAGGATGAAAAAGAAGCAGTTGAGTATTTAGCAAAACTTCTTGATACATTAGAATAATATTTATCAATATTTTTTTAAAAAAATCATGTATGATTATTATATGAAGGCAACATTTATGTTGCCTTCTTCGAAAATAGAACTCAAAAAATATACATTTTTTTTAAACAGTAAATTAAAGAAGGGCTAATTATGATTTCAGGTATCCCAGCTTCTCCAGGCTTAGCTTTTGGTAAGGCACTTTTACTCATTGAAGATGCTTTAAATATCAATAATAAAAAAATTGATGAATCTTCGATAGATGAAGAAATTCAACGCTTTCTCTCAGGACGTGCCAAAGCGGCTGAACAACTTGAGGTAATCAAGAATAAAGCAGCTCAATCACTTGGTGAAGAAAAGGAAGCCATATTCGAGGGGCATATTATGCTTCTTGAAGATGAAGAACTAGAACAAGAGATCACTACTTTAATTACAAAAAATCGTTTAAGTGCTGATGCTGCTGTTTTTAATGTAATAGATGAACAAGCTAGAGCTCTTGAGGAACTTGATGACGAGTATTTAAAAGAACGAGCAGCTGATGTTCGTGACATAGGTAAACGTCTTTTAAAAAATATATTAAATATGCCTATTGTTGATTTAAGTGCAATTGACGAAGAAGTAATTTTAGTTTCTAGAGATTTAACACCTTCGGAAACGGCACAACTCAATTTAGATAAAGTTCTTGGTTTCATTACTGATATTGGGGGCCGCACATCTCATACATCTATAATGGCTCGTTCTTTAGAGTTACCTGCTATTGTTGGTACGGGTAATATTACCTCACAAGTTAAAAATGGGGATATTCTCATCCTCGATGCACTCAATAATGAAGTGCATATCAACCCATCTACTGAACTGACGGAGCAGAAAAGAGCAATTGCCCAAAGTTATCTTGATGAAAAAAATGAGTTAATCAAATTAAAGAATCTTCCTGCTACAACCCTTGATGGACATCAAGTGGAAGTGTGTGCGAATATCGGTACTGTAAGAGATGTTGCTGGTGCTGAACGTAATGGTGCAGAAGGTGTTGGATTATATAGAACAGAATTCCTCTTCATGGACAGAGACAGCTTGCCTTCAGAACAAGAACAATTTTTAGCGTACAAGGCGGTTGCAGAAGCGGTTGGCGATCAAGCTGTCATCGTAAGAACTATGGATATTGGTGGGGATAAAGAACTTCCTTATATGAATTTCCCTAAAGAAGACAATCCTTTCTTAGGATGGAGAGCTATCCGTATCTGTTTTGATCGCAAAGATATACTTGATGCACAAATCAAAGCCATACTAAGGGCTTCTGCGTTTGGTAAATTACGCATTATGTTCCCAATGATCATTTCAGTCGAAGAAATTCGCCAGCTTAAAATTGAAATTGAGCGTTTGAAGAGTGAACTTCGCGAAGCAAATCAAGCTTTCGATGAGTCTATAGAAATCGGTGTTATGATTGAAACTCCAGCTGCTGCGATGATTGCCCATCATTTGGCAAAAGAAGTGGATTTCTTTAGTATAGGTACCAACGATCTCACTCAATATACTCTGGCTGTTGATAGAGGTAATGATATGATTTCTCATCTTTACAACCCATTATCGCCTTCAGTACTACTTCTAATTAAGAAAGTAATTGATGCATCTCACGCTGAAGGTAAATGGACAGGAATGTGTGGTGAACTTGCTGGTGATGAAAGAGCAACACTATTACTTCTTGGTATGGGCTTAGATGAATTCAGCATGAGTGCTATTTCAATTCCAAGAATTAAAAAAATTATTCGCAACGCTAATTTCAGCAAAGCTCAGGAACTTGCAAAAGAAGCACTTGAACAACCTACTGCAGAAGGTATAATCTCATTAGTAGATAAATTTATTGGTAATCATAAAAATTAATACGCAAGTATTTAAAGGCGTGTTAATATAATGTGATAAGTAATATGAGATTCATAATACAGTTCTGAATTGTAGCTACATGGATCAACCTGAACACCTTTCTTTAGTTTTAGAAAGGTGTTTATCACCAGGCTAGCAATAGTTAACCTAAAACATGTAATGAGGATATTCACATGGGATTTTTTGATAAAATTAAGTCATTAATGTCAGATGAAAAAACTGATGCAGCACACATTGAAATTTTTGCACCAATTTCTGGAGAAATTGTAAACATCGAAGATGTCCCTGATGTAGTTTTTGCTGAAAAAGTTGTAGGTGATGGCATTGCAATTAAACCTACAGGCAATTTAATTGTTTCTCCTGTCAATGGCACTATTGGTAAAATTTTTGAAACTAATCATGCTTTTTCAATTGAATCAAATGAAGGTATAGAACTTTTCGTTCATTTTGGTTTTGATACAGTTCAATTGCGTGGTGCAGGTTTTACTCGTATAGCAGAAGAAGGGCAATCTGTAAAAGTTGGTGATCCTATCATTGAATTGGATTTAGCTCTTCTTGAAGAAAAAGCCAAATCAACATTAACCCCGGTTGTAATTTCTAATTTAGATGATATTAAAGAAATGTCTAAATTAAGTGGTAATGTTGTTGCTGGTCAAAGTCCAATTTTAAAAGTGACTCGTTAATTTCTTATACTCAGTTATTCGTTATACGAATAACTGAGTTTTAACCCCTTTTTATAATTATAATTTTTAGCTGTTTTTGACTACTTTACATTTATTATTAATCACTCTTTTCTATCTTATCGCTTTAGTTGTCACTACTCTTTCAAATTATTACCTTAAAAGCCATTCTTTTTTGTTCAACCTTTCTTCTATTTGATACAATATTGAATAGAAATAATATTAGCAGAACTTAAATTAAGCTTTCATGACTTATTCCGATAATTTTTAAGGCGTCCACTTATGCTTTCATCATTAGAAAACCAATTGCAGAAATTTAGAAACTCTTTCCCCGCTCTTAGTGGTAACTTAATTTATTTTGACTCTGCCGCTACTTCATTAAAACCACAAGTACTAATAGATACAACTGTGAATTTTTATTCAACTGCAGGTACAGTACATAGAAGTCAATATAAAGAAGCGCAATCATTAACAGATCTTTATGAGGAGACAAGAACATTAATTGCAAGATTCATCTCAGCCCAGCAGCCAGAGAACATTATCTGGACTAAAGGCGCCACAGAATCAGCCAATTTAATTGCGCATAGTTATTTCAAAGATATATTAACTGCGGATGATGAAATTATCGTTAGTGAGTCTGAGCATCATGCCAATTTAATCCCTTGGATTATGCTTGCTAAAACCACAGGAGCAACTCTGATCACGCTTCCACTCAATGAAAATGCTATTCCTTGTCTTGATTCATTTAAAAAATTGATCAATACCAAAACAAAGCTTTTAGCCATTACACAAATGTCAAACTTGACAGGTGCAATTACACCATTGCAAACTTTCATTGAGGTAGCTCATCGCTATGATTGTAAAGTGGTTATTGATGGTTCACAAGGAATCGTCCATTCAAGTATTGACGTTGAGGCGTTAAACATTGATTTTTATTTTTTTTCTGCCCATAAACTCTATGGCCCGACAGGTGTTGGTGTACTTTATGCCTCGCCCTCTGTAATTGATGACATGCAACCTTGGCAAGGTGGTGGCAAAATGTTGGTACATGCTAAAATGGAGGATTATATTGCTGCAGAACCGCCATACTGTTTTGAGGCGGGCACACCTAATATTGCAGGGATCATTGGTTTTAATGCTGTATTAAAATGGTGGCAACAGTGGCCATTAGATGGCTTTGAAAAGCATGCTATATCGCTTGCAACAAAGACACATCATCTGCTTTCTGAGCTTCCACTTTATAAGAGGATTAGTGTACCTAGCAGCTCAATTCTGACATTTACTTTAAAAGGGATTCACCCTTCAGATCTAGATATGCTTTTAGCTGAACAAAACATCGCTATTCGCTCAGGTATGCACTGTGCTCATCCATTGAATCGTACATTAGGCATTAATGGTTCTATTAGAGCCTCTTTTGCACCCTTCAATACAGATAAAGAAGTTGAACTATTTATTAGCGCAATAAAAAAAGCAGTTAGCATTTTACGTTAACAAACCTGCAAGAATGAATTCCTGCAGGTCATTTAGATTGGGAATACTGGATTTAATAATTGAAAAGCTGTGTCAATATAATTAGCTGTATAAGTACTGCTTAACATTGAAAGACTTTCCAATTAAAGCCTGTATTAATTATTAAATGGATGGCGAAGAATGATTGTTTCGTCTCTGTCAGGTCCGGTAGAAATGATATCTATCGGTACCCCTGTTAACTCTTTAATACGCTTGATATAGTCAACTGCAGCCTTTGGTAGTTCTGTATGGGATTTAACACCATATGTACTTTCAGACCAACCTCGCATTGTTTCATACACAGGCGTAATACCTTCCCATCCTTCTAAAGATACAGGCGTATTATCAACAACTTCACCTGATGCTAAGCGATAGCCTACACAAATTTTGAGCTCTTCTAGACCATCTAAAACATCAAGCTTAGTTAAGCAAAAGCCTGTTAATGAGTTTAGTTGTATTGCACGACGAAGTGCCACGATATCTAACCAACCTGTACGTCTTCTTCGTCCAGTAGTTGAACCAAATTCATGACCTTTAGCACACAAGTGTTCACCGATATCATCATTTAATTCTGTAGGGAAAGGACCACCACCAACACGCGTTGAGTAGGCTTTGACAATACCAAGCACATAATCAATATGGCATGGACCAAAGCCCGCTCCAGTAGATACTCCGCCTGCTGTAGTGTTTGAGGAAGTTACGAAAGGATACGTCCCATGATCAATATCTAACAACGTTCCTTGTGCACCTTCAAACATGATAAGTTCATTATTTCTACGCGCTTTATCCAATAAATCCGTCACATCAACAACCATGCTAAGCAGTGTATCAGCTACTGCCATCACATCTTTCAACACAGTCTCATAATCCACTGTAGATTCTTTGTAATAATTTTCCAAAGTGAAATTATGAAAGCTCATTATGTCATATAATTTTTTAGCAAATAGTTCTTTATTATACAAATCACAAATACGCAAACCACGACGCGCAACCTTGTCTTCATAAGCAGGACCAATACCACGTCCTGTTGTACCTATAGCTTTTTTACCTAAAGCTTTTTCTCGAGCGGCATCAAGTGCAATATGATAGGGTAATATTAGTGGACAAGCGGGAGAAATTTTTAGACGACTTTTGACGGGCACCCCTGCCTCTTCAAGAGTTTTCATCTCTTTCATTAATGCCTCAGGTGATAATACGACTCCGTTAGCTATAATGCTTGTGACATTGTCTCTCAATATTCCGGAAGGTATTAAATGTAAAACCGTTTTTTTGCCTTCAATAACTAAAGTATGACCTGCATTATGTCCGCCTTGATAGCGCACCGCATATTTAGCCTTTTCAGTCAGTAAGTCAACAATTTTACCCTTACCTTCGTCACCCCATTGGGTGCCTAATACCACTACATTTTTTGCCATGTTTGCCTACCTTAAGATGCTTTTTGCATTTATTATTTGAGTTTTACCCCTATGTACATAGGGGCACAGATTGAATTATTATTGCGGCGCTAAATAAGTTTCAGGCTGCTTCATGTAACGGAAAAATTCGTTGTCTGGACTTAGTACCATGACATCAGTATTTCCTTTAAATGATTCTTCATACGCTCTTAAGCTACGAATAAAAGAGTAAAAACCTGTATCTTGATTAAATGCATCAGCAAAAGTTTTAGCAGCGATTGCATCACCCTCACCCACAAGAATTTGAGCATCCCTTTGGGCTTTAGATTTCATGATGGCCGTTTCTCTGTCTGTTTCTGAACGAATACGCACTGCAGCTTCTTCCCCTTGAGCACGATGACGAGTTGCAACAGCTCTTCTCTCTGCTCTCATATTATTAAATATTGCATCAGAAATTTCATCAGGTAAATTTATTTTTTTAATCCTAACATCAACCACTTCAATACCAATTTCAGATAAGCGCATTCTGGCATTATTGCTTAAATTGATGGCATCTGCACTAAGCTCACCATCTACAATTTCCTCATCACTGACTTCATTTGCACCACTATTTAATATATCTCTAACCGCTGTAAAACGACTTCTTGAATCCTGAACTATTTCTTTTACATCTAATCGTCCGAATTCAGAACGCAATCGGTCAATAAGACGAGGCCTAAGAATGTTTTCTGCAAGTAAACCATTCCCCCCTGTCACTTGGTAAAACAGTCCAAAATCTGTGATTCTCCATTTTAAATAAGAATCAACAATCAAGTGCTTACTTTCACGGGTAATAAACCGTTGTTCAGCAGTTTGCATTGTTTGAATACGGGCATCTAAAATTTTAACGTTATTGATGAATGGAATTTTAAAATGAATGCCTGGAGAATGAACGCGAGTTTGGCCATCATCATCCCTGACTACTCTATTAAACTGTAAAACAATCCCACGAGTCCCTTCAGGAACAACAAATACAGAATTATAGGCTACTAATAAGCCGATAACGACAATACTAATTAAAAATGGACGCATGTTTAGTTTCCTCCCGAAATAGCGCTTAATCTATCCGATGCGTTATTAATACGACCTTGTGGAACAATACGCTCTACTGCAGGCGCAGTTCTTGGAGAGTTTGATGTCACAGGTGTGGTGCTTTGAGTTTCGCTATATGTCGTAGACACTGAGGATGAAGCACTGTTATTGGGTGCATTAGTATTTATCGTATTATTGACTGCTGAATTATTATTAGATGTTCCCTGTGAGGTACTTTTTAATAATTGATCTATAGGTAAAACAGTCAATTTATTCCCATCTGAATCCATGATGATTTTACGGGTTTGTGATAATACTCGTTCCATTGTTTCGATATACAAACGCTGACTTGTAATCACTGGATTTGCTTGATATTCAGGTAAAAGTTTTACAAAACGTGCTACTTCTCCTTCTGCTTGCAAAATTGTGTTTTCTCTAATTGCATTGGCATTTTGGATAATACGTTCGGCTTCACCTTTAGCTAATGGCAGTTGCCTGTTACGATATTCACCCGCTTCATTAATAAGCTGTTGCTCATTTTCACGAGCAGCGATCGCATCATCAAAAGCATCTTGGACTTCACGAGGAGGTTTAGCTTCTTGGAAGTTCACCTCTTCAATTTGTACACCCATGTTATATGGGGCTATTGTTTTTTCTAATTCCGTTTTAGTATCAAATCTTATTGAATCACGGCCTTGGGTTAAAATAATTTCCAACGCATTACGACCAATAACACCACGAAGGGCACTATCTAGTGCTTGAGTTAAACTATCATTAGGATTGACGACACTAAAAAAGAAACTCTTAGGATCAACGATGGTATACTTGACGTTCATATCAACTATATCAATCAATTTTTCATCTGATGTTAGCATTCTTCCGCTAGAATTGATGTCGTAACGTTTTTTAATATCGATTGTACGATAATCATCAATAAAAACTGGTCTCCAATTAAGTCCAGGTTGCTTTATTTCATGAAAAGCACCAAATCGAGTTATGACTGCAACCTCAGCTTCTTTAACCGTATAAAATCCTGATACTCCCCAGAGCGCTAAGCCTCCAAGTAAAATAGCTGGGATGAGTTTTGAAGGAATTTGCATATCTGAAGAGGGTCGATTACCGCCACCATTGCCTTTTGATCCTTTGGCATCTTTAAGGATTTTAGAGAACACATCAGTAATCGAACTGCCACCTTTATTATTTTTAGGCCTATTTTTGGTTTCCGGCTGACCCCATGGATTATTATTTTGCCCTTCATTACCTGATTTATCGTCTTTAGGCTCATTATTTGTTATTGGATCTTTATCCTTTTTATCCTCATTCTTACCACCGAAACCTAGCGGATCTTTTTTGCCGTTGTTTCCGGGTTCATTCCATACCATAGTTTTTGCTCCGTTTATAGGGTTTAAAATACGCTTAGATTACATTCTTCTAATGCAAAGGCAAAAGAAGACCTTCTGAGTTACTTAATTGGCATATAAAGACAACCCAGAAGATTATTTTCATTATTACACTAAGGTGAGTTTTACTTGACTCAAAATTAAGCCGCCAAAGTAAATTTTTTACATCATTTAATTTAGATAAAGGATCTTTTCTTATTAGAATGTATAGGTCATCCTATACCAAAATCTTGATGTCAAAAGCCAAAAGACCGTTTTTGTCTTAATAATAAAAATCAATAAGTAGTTAGTTTTTAATATAGTTTTAGTTTTTAATATAGTTTTAATTTTTAATATAGTTGAGATAATAAACACATCAACATCACAAGAAGTAATAGATAAGATCATACTCGTAATATTTCAGGTTATAATTGACCACCCACCTCAAATTATAGCATACGGTATCATAGCATAACATTTTAAATTTTAACTAGCTGTTAGCTATATTTATGATCTTAAATTATTCATCAATCATCAGTTCTGTTAAATAAGGATATTTTTTAATCAACTTCCCTAGAATAGAATGGCTGATTGTTATTTCTAATCTTAACTCTCCATCTTCAGAGATTGACTCGCTTAGAATCATTTTCTCATTATAAAAGTAACTTCTCCATTGACCCGCATATTTAGGTGGCAATATCAATACCTTACGAGTATGGGATTTTAATAATATTTCGCTAATAGCTTCCCATAATAGATCAATGCCTATCCCCTCATGAGCGGAAACCCAAACACGAATAGGTATACATTCGTCATTCTTTTCAATTCTTGGCGTAAAATCTTCTAATAAATCAATTTTATTCATTACCTGCAAAATAGGTAGCTTATCAGCTTCTATTTGCTCAAGAACTGATTCAACAGAGGTAATATTTTCTTCACGCCTCTCATCTGAACAATCAATCACATGCAATAATAATGTCGCTTCACGGGTTTCTTGTAAAGTCGCTTTAAATGCGGCGACCAAATCATGAGGTAAATGACGAATAAAACCTACAGTATCAGCTATCACTAACGTGCCTATTTTTTCAACATCTAACCGCCTTAGTGTTGGATCTAATGTCGCAAACAGCTGATCTGCTGCATATACCTTTGCTTCGGTAAGCCTATTAAATAAAGAAGATTTACCTGCATTTGTATATCCTACAAGAGATAATTGTGGAATTTCGGCTCTTACTCTAGCTCTCCGACTTTGATCTCGTTGCTTTGCAACTTTCTCCAAACGGCCTAATATTTGAGCTATTCTTCCCCGTAATAATCGTCTGTCGGTTTCTAATTGAGTTTCGCCAGGACCTCTGAGCCCTATTCCCCCTTTTTGTCTTTCTAAGTGTGTCCAACCTCGGACTAGTCTGGTTGAAAGGTGGCGTAGCTGCGCTAATTCTACTTGTAATTTACCTTCATGTGTTCTTGCCCTTTGTGCAAAAATATCAAGTATTAGTCCTATTCTATCAACAACCCGGCACTCACAAATTTTTTCAAGATTTCTTTCTTGACCAGCACTTAAACTATGATTAAATAGAATAACCGAGGCTCCTGTTTCTTTGACTAATTGGGCTAATTCTTCTGCTTTTCCCTCTCCAATAAAATATTTTGCATGGGGGGTCTTACGACTAGCCGTCACAATTTGTAGGGGGGTTACACCAGCTGAGATGACTAATGCTTCAAACTCAAGAAGATCTTCTTGTTCCTCATTATTGTGAAAATCTATATGTACTAATAGAGCTTCTTCTCCGCCTTCATGTCTGTCAAACATCTGTTCTCCACTTAATTCTTGGCATCAATTCACATGATAATCTATTTTTAACTTAAAAATCATCTTGTCATCATTCTTATATCATTTTCTTTTGTTACTTTTTGAGATAAACTCCATAAAAAAACCGAGTCTATGCTCGGTCTTATATCACAATTTAATTAGGCTTTAAAGCTCATTTTCTTGACTGCTTTCATTTTCATGGTGATGTGTATGATGAATTCCATGATGGACAGCCCGTGCAGGTACAACAGTTGAAATAGCGTGTTTGTAAACCATTTGACTTACTGTATTTTTTAGTAAGATCACAAATTGATCGAACGATTCGATTTGCCCTTGCAATTTAATTCCATTCACTAAATAAATTGATACAGGAACACGTTCACGTCTTAATGCATTTAGATATGGATCTTGAAGAGATTGTCCTTTTGCCATTTTAATTTCCTTTTATAATAATATGTTACATAATTAACAAATTAGTTTACTTGCGCAAATTTACCTGTCAAAACAACTTAGTTGAAAGAAGCAGAATAAAAATTTTAAATTCAATAACTTAAAATATAAATTACGGCTATTCTAAAAATACCTCTATTCAAAAGCATAATGATCATACACTAAAGTGTTAAAATCTCGCTAGCATTATGTAACATTTTTTACATAAATATAGGGTATTTTTCAATTTGACTTCGCAAGTCAAGAATGACTCTTTGACTAAGTGATTGACTACGCTGGCAATCTATCAATCTTGCTCCTTGCCAACTTCTCAACCAAGTAATTTGCCTTTTAGCTAACTGTCTTGTCGCAGCAATTCCTTTAAATATAAATGTCTCTTTATCACATTTACCTTCAAGATACTCCCAAGCTTGGCGATAACCTACTGAACGCATTGATGGCATATCAATGCTTAAATCCCCACGGCGCATGAGACTTTCTACTTCTGCAATAAAGCCCTGTTCTAGCATAAGCTCGAATCTCCTCGCAATACGCTCATGCAGCCACCCTCTGTCTTCAGGCAATAACGCAAACTGTAACGTTGGATAATCCCAACAGGGTCCTTTTTCTTCTTGAAGCAAACTTAATGGTTTATCTGTTAAGTAGTAGACTTCAAGTGCACGAGAAATACGTTGACCATCATTTTCATGTAGTCTTTGCGCAGTTTTAGGATCGACTTGCTTTAAAAAACCATGTAAGGCAGGCCAGCCTTGTTCAAGAGCTTTTTCTAATATTTGCGCCCTTAAGTGTTCATCCGCTTTAGGTAATGGTGACAATCCTTCTAGCAGTGCTTTAAAATAGAGCATCGTTCCCCCCACCAATAAAGGAATTTTACCTTTATGATGAGTATCTTTAATCAATTTACGAGCATCTGTCACAAACTCTGCAGCCGAGTAAGTTTCACTTGGCGACAAAATATCAATCAAATGATGCGGGTAAGCTGCCTGTTCTGCTGAAGTAGGCTTTGCCGTGCCGATATCCATACCCTGGTAAATTAACGCGGAATCAACACTTATGATCTCAATAGGAAAGCTATCGTATAAGTCCATAGCAAGTTGTGTCTTGCCTGAGGCTGTAGGCCCCATTAGCATTAATACAGGTAAAGACTCAGTTTTTAGCATAACGTTTCCTTCCGGACAGATGTATTAACTGCTATTTTTTTATAGCATTTAAAAATAAATCTTTCTATAGTTTATTGTAAACAAATCATACAAATGGACATTAAAATAATAATTACCCATCATTCATTTAGAAGTATTAATAAGATCCTTCCACTCTCCTACTGAGAAAAAGAATGATATTTTCAAGTTCGAAAGCTCCCAGATTTTCTAACTCTGTAATTAATGAAATTGCTTGCGCTAACGACCAATTTTGAGTTTGTACTTCACGTGATTGAATGGATATCTCTTTCGCAAGATAATTAATAGACTCCTGCAATAACCAATTTGCTAACTCACACTCCTCTAGATTCTCTTTTTTTTCTATGAGGTTACCCATAAATAAAATCAATGACATAAAGACAGAACTAATATCACAATGCCTCAAGGGAGCAGGCACAGTGTCAACTTCAACTTTTTTTAAACGACTGTCTAAGCGATAACTTATCATTAACGGTGGTATATAAGAGGAAACTTTTTTCAATATCTCCCACTCTTTATCATTCAATTTTAAGGTAATCGGGACTAAGAGCGCTTGAGACACCCCTTGATTGACCACATGATGAAGTTGTAGTTTCTTTAATTGTAAAACAGCATCTGGTAAAAAAACACAAAATAATTCATCTCGCTCTACACTGTTCTTTCGGACTAATAGAACCGTTTGTTGATTTAAAATATAAAGCGCTTTGCCAAATGTTTTATATCGAGTTACATTTTCCTCAGTTTCATTGTCTGCAGAGAAAAACTGAGTTTGTTGAGTTTCTTTTCCGTCATGTTTTTCACTGACTAACGCAGTCATATCACAAGAGGATTCCGTCTGTTTTGTTTTTGCACAAAAGAGTAATGACTCATAAAGCTGTCTTTCTTTTCTGGTAGGCGCTTTGGTTTGATGTGAATAACTATTATTAATTTGTTGCCGATTCACTTGAGGATTATTTTGTTCTTTTGCCCCATCAGAAATTGCCATATATTCACTCAGATTAAATGGTGTTTGTTTCTTTTCGAAATTGGGGTTGGTTTCTAAAATATCATTGGGTGTATCTACTTTTTTTGTTGCAGACAAAGTATCTTTTTCAGGAACTGAAGAAGGATGTAAAGAGGAAAAACCAGAATTAGGGGCAACTTTTTCTAATACACTATGTTCACTCGGTGTTAATTGAGACGATTGTGTTGCAAATTGATTATCACCAGCAGCTTGCCTATTTTCATCGCTAATCACAGGTATGATAGGTTGATTAGAATCAGTGTGTTGACGATACTCTTGTGCTTTAAGCGATTCAACAACCGCTTGATAAATAAAATCATGTACTAATCTGGCTTGATGAAATCTCACTTCATGCTTAGCAGGATGAACATTGACATCTACTTGCTCTGGCGGTAAATGAAAATAAATAACATAAGCCAATTTATCATCAGAAGCCAACAGAGCCGGATAATAATGTGCAAAGGCTTGCTTTATCGCATGCAGAATCACTTTGTCTTTGACTATTCTGCCATTAACATAACAAAATTGAATACCCTTAGTAAAATGTGTTTCATTTTCTAAGCCCAAATTAGGCCATATCCAGGCTGTTATAGACAAGTCAAAATGTGTCCATTCAATATGTTGAGCATTTTCAATAAATTTAGATCCACAAACCGCTTCGATTCTCTCTATTTGTTTCTGTGATAACTCTTTTTTAGGATTAACCCGATACTCTCTTAACTTTTTTGCTTGGTGAGAAAGAGTGAAAGCAACATCATAACGAATCAGCGCAATTCTCTTTATTATTTCATCAATATGATTAAATTCCGTTTTTTCTGCACGTAAGAATTTTCTTCTAGCGGGCGTATTATAAAAAAGATTACGCACCTCAACACTAGTACCAACAGGATGGGCAGCCGGTTTAATAACAGCATTCATCTCACGTCCCTCAGCATAAACTTGCCAAGCTTCACTTTGTTCAGCCGTTTTTGAGGTTAAAGTAAGTCTAGAAACTGAACTGATACTTGCAAGTGCCTCTCCCCTAAATCCAAAACTTAAGATTGAGAGTAAATCATCCATATTTTTAATTTTACTTGTGGCATGCCGACACAATGCTAGGGACAACTCCTCTTTAGGAATTCCTGAGCCATTATCACGAATTAAAATAAGACCCGCTCCCCCTTGTTCTATTTGAATATCTATGTGGGTCGCCCCTGCATCAAGACTATTTTCTACAAGTTCTTTGACCACAGATGAGGGCCTTTCAACCACTTCACCTGCGGCAATTTGATTCGCTAACTGCGGAGGTAAAATTTCAATGTGCATTAGTTCCATCCTCTTGAAGGATAAAAGAAGGTTATATTGTGTTTCTCTTTTTATCTATACGATTATTTTAGAGTTTTCTTATCTGATTTTTATGCTATTTGCTATTTGCTATTTGCTATTTGCTATTTAGGGATTTTAAGTGATTGTCCTAATAGTACATTATCGCTTTTCATTTTATTTAATTGTTTGATCTCATCAGGATTAACCTGATATTGATGTGCAATTTTTATGAGTGTATCCCCTTTTTTTACTTTATGGATTAGGTATCCTTTAGCACTATTTTTAGTTGCTTGAGCTTTGGGCATACTTTTTGCTCTTAGCGATCCTGATGTATTGACTGGGTGATCTAAAAAGTATTGTTTCAGACCAGCATATATCGCTTCAGCCAATTTATTTTGATAAGCTTCACTACTTATCAATTTCGCTTCATCCTTATTACTAACAAACCCTACTTCAACAAGTAATGAAGGAATGTCAGGTGAACGAAGAACACCTAAACTCGCATGAGCAGGTTTTTTCTTATGCAACTTCCCTACCTGATCAAGTCCTTTTAGTACTTCTAAAGCAGCTCCGTATCCTACTTTCTGAGCATGTGCAAATTGTAAATCTATAACGGCTTGACTCAGATATTTATCTTTTTCATTTCCAGATAGTACATCTCCCGCGCCACCAAGTAATTCAGATTGCTTTTCTTGCTTTTCAAGCCAACCAGCCATTTCAGTATCAGCCCTTTTGTTGGAGAGTACCCAAACTGAAGCTCCTTTTGCCTCTTTATTTGGCGCGGCATCGGCATGAATAGAAACAAGTAGATTGGCTTTTTGTTCCCTTGCGATTTCCGAGCGTTTAGGTACGCTGATAAAATAGTCTCCTGTTCTGGTTAAAACAGGTTTAAACATCGGATCATTTTCAAGGAGCTTTTCTAATTTTTTACTCACTGCAAAGACGATTTTTTTCTCTTGTTGTCCTGCAGGACCAACAGCTCCTGGATCTTTACCTCCATGCCCTGCATCAATGGCAATGACAATCGGACCTGATGAATAATTACTTTGATTTTGCGATTTTGTTTGTTCAGTTTGATTACGTTTTGGGACCGCTGTTTTAAGCTTATCTTTACCCTTTTGCTCTATAAACTTTTGTTTAGCTTCTGTTTTTGCGGTTGTATTATTTGTTGAATTAGCTACTTTACCTGTATTCTTAGTTGCTTCTTTTCCAGGTACTACTGACTTATTTTTATTATTCAATACAGAAAAAACATCTTCTTTAGGCGCTGCTGGCGAGTTGCCATTATTCCGAGCATCCGGAGTGGTAGTGGCTTTAATTGAAATCAATAAAAAATAATTTTCTCCTTTTTTTATAAGGGATTTACTTGCGGAAATAGGCTGACTTACAGGAACAATCAATCTGGATTTCCCCTTTGCGCCATTACTGGCGATAAGCGCTTTCATTAGGTTAGCGCCACTGAATTCAAACGGCAAACCTTGTAGTGCATTGTTAGCATCAAAATCAATATTTAGCTGCTGTTTTTTTGCATCAAAAAATATATCTGCCTTGACAGACGAATTAAAAGCCAGAGTAAGGGATGACTCATTAGGTCTATTAGTAAATTCTAGGTTTATCAGATAACCTGCAGCTTGAGTACTAAAACTGATCCCAACCAAAAGGAAGCATACAATAGTAAACAAGACGTTCCTAAACGTGTGCAATGCTTTAACTAAATACATTATGAAAGATAGACTTTTGATAGACTGAGTACACTTAGTTGCTGCAAATTCAATAATTGGGCTTGTTGATTTAATCATATTAATAATGTTTTGGGTATGTAATAGCTAGATTTTCTCATTTGAGTTAGTCTCTACCTGCAAATTGAAAAGCCCCTAATATTGATTCACCGATTGGACTTTGACTTTCTAATAAAACGTGTCTTCTATTAGGTTCATTAATTGAATCACTATGGCTTAACTTAAGTAAAATATCGGGGGATGGTAACACACCTTCCCCTTTTGAGGGCCACTCAATTAATAAGATCACTTGCTGATTATGCATTGGAGTAAGATAATCTCTCATGCCCATCATTTCAAGCTCTTCTGCAGCAGCCAAGCGATACAAATCAAAATGAAAAATACGTTTATTTCCTAATTCATATGGCTCAACAAGTGTATATGTTGGACTCTTAACGTGGCCTTTATGGCCAAGTGACTGAATAAACCCCCTGCTAAATGTTGTTTTGCCAGCACCTAAATCCCCCTCTAAATGAATCGTTACCAAGGGAACATGTAAAATTTGTGCTAAGGTGGCAGCAAGTTGTTGGGTCTGTGTTTCATCGTTTAGAAAAAAACTGTGTTTCACTGTCATAGAATTTATCACTTATAATTGTATTACTCTGCCCTGTATTGTATTGTATTGTATTGTATTGTATTGTATTGTATTGCGCTTATTATGCCACGCTTTTTGATATAATATTGCTACTATGTTACCTAATGGATTAACATAATAATACTCAAGATTAACGTGAAAATTGCCTTATTACGATCGTCAATCAAATACGCTGGTGTATTGCTAATAAGAACACTTTTTGCCTTAGCTATTTATTATACCGTTTTATCCTCAAAATGAGGACTTTTTTTCACGTTAGATAATAGGCCCATGGATAACTGTCGAAACAACTCACCTCTTAGCACAGAAAAAATAACGCTCATCAAAGCAACTATAAGAGAATTAAGTCTAGAACTAGGTTTTTCCCAAGTGGGTTTTTGTGATCTAGACGTCAAGAACGAGCACAAGCGTTTAAAACAATGGTTAGATAACCATTATCATGGTTCGATGGAGTGGATGCATAATCATCTAGAGCTTAGAGAAAACCCCAACCTATTACTTGAGGGGGCATTAAGTGCAATCGTTGTCAGGTTAGATTATCTCCCTGCGGATGCTAAATTTGCTCAAGTATTGTCTCAACCAGAACTTGGTTATATTAGCCGCTACGCCTTGGGACGTGACTACCACAAGGTAATGAGAAAAAAACTGGCCCAACTAGTAGAAAAATTAAAAGAAATTCTTCCCCTGTGGTTTAAAAAATTATCACTCTCCTATCGACCATTTGTTGATTCTGCGCCAATTTTAGAAAGACCCTTAGCAGCCAAAGCAGGATTAGGATGGGTAGGAAAACACTCCTTGTTAATTAATAAAGAGGCGGGATCTTGGTTTTTTATTGGTGAAATATTAATCAACATGCCATTATATTTACAAGAATCACCAGCGACTATAGAGTCTCTGTGTGGTACTTGCCAAGCTTGCCGTACTATTTGCCCGACACAAGCGATTGTAGATGATTATATTGTCGATGCAAGACGGTGTATTTCTTATCTGACCATTGAGAACAAAGGTGCTATTCCTTTAGAATTTAGACCCTTAATGGGAAATCGTATTTATGGTTGTGATGACTGCCAGCTGATTTGTCCACACAATCGACTTGCCCCACTAGGCCAGTTAGAAGCACTTATTGCAAATAAAAAACTCAAAGCTCCCACTTTACTGTCATTATTTAGCTGGGATGAAATGACTTTCTTAAAGGAAACAGAAGGCTCGCCTATTAGAAGAATTGGTTATGCTGCCTGGCTTCGCAATATTGCAACGGCTCTAGGTAATATTCCTTTTGATGAAAATCAAAGTCCTCTATTCATAAATGCACTGAATGAAAAAAAGGGACTATCCGAATTAGTCGATGAACATATTGATTGGGCTATCTCTCGCCATAGAGGACAGGCTATTTTAGTAACGCAACAACAAAAAAGATTGGTTCGAAGTATAAAAAAAGGATTACCTAGAGACGCTTAACATGTTTCAGCTTATGGTTACTCGGTGTTATCAATCAGATAACATCATACCAAAATATCTGCTTAATCCATAATCAGACAATGGATTAAGCAGTCTAGCTATACTATAAACTCTATTCAAATAATTTTTTGTGTAGAGCTTTTACAATCTCATCAGCATCTTTTGATGGAACCAAAACACAAAAATTGTGGCTGCTGGCGCCAAAACAGATCGAACGAATAGGATAAGGACTCAGTACATCAAAAATATCAGCCCCTGCTCCTGCGCTCTTAGTTAAGTGATTTCCAATAAGCGCCACAAGCGTCAGATCCGTTTCCACATCAACACGACATAAGGCATTGAGCTCATCAATTAAAGATGGTGTTATTAAGGCATCACCTGTGGTAGTAGAGCCTGTTGTATCTAATGTCAAAGAAACACTAATTTCTGAGGTAGTGATTAAATCCACTGAAATTTGATGCCTTGCTAAGATGGCAAAAACTTCAGCTAGAAAGCCTCTTGCATGTAACATTTGCAGGCTATGAAGCGTGAGAAGGGTTTGATCTCTTCTAAGAGTCAATGCTCTAAAAAGTGGAGTTTCTTCAGTCACTTGACTAACATAAGTCCCTCCAGCGTTTGGATCTTTGCTTGAACCAATAAATACAGGAATATTTGCCCTAACTGCTGGCAGTAAAGTCGCAGGATGTAAGATTTTAGCACCAAACGTAGCCATTTCAGCCGCCTCAACAAAAGAGATGTTTTTTATAGGACGGGCTAGAGGAGCAATACGAGGATCAGTCGTATAAATACCCGGGACATCGGTCCAAATAGCCACTTCACTGGCATGTAACCCTTCTGCTAATAACGCTGCACTATAATCACTGCCTCCTCGACCAAGCGTAGTGGTTTGATCTTGCTCATTAGAACCAATAAATCCTTGGGTAATAACAATATTATCAGCGACTAAGTCTTTTAAGGTTTTTTCTGCATAATGAGTAATCAATTCTATTTTTGGCATCGCCCTGCCAAAAAAACTGTCCGTTTTCATTACACCACGCACATCAAAAAAGACTGCACAAACGCCTCTTTGCTGCAAAACTGCTGTGAATAATGTAGTTGATAACAGTTCACCATGAGCAACTAATTCATCGGCCAACATTCTTCGCTTATCCGAAGATATATTTTTAGTCTGACACTCTTTAGCCAATACGTCTATGCGGTCAAGTAAGTTTGTTAATGCTTGATTTGGTTGAAATTCAGTTTGAAGATGACCCAAGATTTCTTCTTGAATCAATCTTACAGCAGCTAAAGTCTCACTTTTAGCTACATCATCTAATCCATTCGCTAACTTCACCAGATGATTAGTAACGCCTGCGGAAGCAGAAAGTACCACTAATTTTGTTTTCGGTTGAGATAAAATAAGATCAGCACAACGGGTCATTGCCTCGAAATTGGCTACACTCGTTCCGCCAAATTTGGCGATAGTGATATCTAATTTAGGAACTGAGCTAAAATCAGTGTGAGTATGTAAAGAAGACTCTTTTAAAGAGTAAGGGGCTTGTATATGACTTGTTTGATTCATAGTTTATCTCGTGTTAATAGTAGGTTAACACAAGGAGGGGGCGGGTTCGCTAGAAGTATGAGAATATCTCATTATATGCACGAGCATATTTTCTTTGCAAAGAAGTGCTCCACCTTGTGGCCAATTGAACGGCACGTGTGACAGCCCAAAGGATTCAGCCTTTGTAGCCGAGTATTGTTCTTCCGCAAAACAACACTCTCGGCACTACACTCCCTGACTTATTTTCATTAGATGCGGTCTTCAAATAAGCTACCTAGATAGTGCGCCTCTTCTTGGTCTGATCCATTTTAACTTTACAGTAATGAATTAGACATAAGCTGTTATTTTTCAGATTTTTATCTAAAATGCAAGAGTTAAATGAAAATAATTATTCTTTTTGTGTCAACTGATAGCGAATGTGCCAATCAGCGAGAGCTAAATGTGCTCTTGCCTCAAGATCTTGCTGAATAAATTGCTGACAAATTTTTGTCTCATTATGATTTATCTGGGGACAATTAGAGTGAGATTCAATGGAAATAAGAGGATCATTTTTACAATCTAGCTCACATGAAGAAGTATTAAGCAGTGACCATTGATTCTGAAAATTGCGCACATCACCTGTGAATTGCAAAGCTAATGCATTTTGGCCATCAAATCGATCATCAAATAAATTACGTCCTGACTTTAAATAACTCATCTCAACATTTAGTAACTCAAAGAGTGTAGGGAACATATCGCGATGAGAAGCCGGTAAATGAAGTTGATGCCCACAATTCTCTTTATTTGCCCAAACAAGAAAAGGCACCTTATGAGCTAAAGATGCTCGGTTCAAACCGGTATAAAGGCCAAATGTTCTGGCGTTATGATCGCCAGTGGCAGCAATCACTAATCGATTGGCCATGATATCCTCTTTTGCATTCAATACAAATTTACCCAATTGATTAGCTGAATATCTAAAAGTCTTAAGATTATTTTCTAAAAGGGGGGAACTTTTATCGCCTAACCAATAGGTTAAATCTAAGTGAGGACTCTCTTCATTAAGAGGTAACGTGTAAGGAGGGTGATTCGTTATAGTAAGTACAAAAATAAAAAGAGGTACTTTTTCTACAGCCGCCTTTTGGGCTATTTGATAGTTCTTACGATAATCAGTAATAGCTGCAAATAAGAATTCATCAGGGACTCCCCACATATCCATATAACTTTCTGGATAATTTTGTAAAATAAAACCGGCATCAATCACTTCATCAAATCCCTGATTGGGTAATGATTGATCTAAGTTTCTCCAGCTAGCTCGACCAGCGGTAAAAAATACCGTATGATAACCAGCCTCTTTTAATCTCATCGCTACGGACCAAGGCATCGTGTTATATGCATATTTACCCTGAGTTAGTGGTGTAATAGGAGAATGATATAAGATCCCCTCTAAACTGGGAAAAGTTCCATTTTGAATCGCATCAAAATTATCAAAGTGGCATGCAAACGCTTTTGCCCGATTCAGTTCGCCTAATACATCAAACGCATCATTCTGATAGATAAAAGGTTCTTGTCCCATACTCTCCATCAAAAAAAAGAGTAGATCTTTGGGAGCATGTTTACTACTCAACACATTGTTACTTTTCTGCCTATCCATTTTTAAATGTTCATATTGCTCGGATGAGAACTCACTCTTCGTATACAATAAGTTTAATAATTCCTCTTCAGTCGTTACTTTGAAACCTAAAGCATCAGCGGCTTCAAAAACAGAAGAAAACCCTAATTGACGCACCAAAACTTCTGTATCCGACATTTTTGGCTCATTTTTTTTTGCAGCCAACGCATAATAAAGCGATGAGAGGTAATTAGGCACCAGATTATTGAGAAAAGAATTATTCGTAACGACCATGTGCTGACGTTGTAAAGCAACACCAGCCAGTGTCCCTTTAGCCATAACACCTAAACATAGAAAAAAACACAAATAGGCAATAGGCGCAAAGATACTCTTTTTGAGCCTATTTAAAAAAATTTGGGTCAGTTTAGATGAGATTAATACATTGATTTTCATTAAGAAAATTACTGCTAATACAATAAAAATAGTCATTTTTATAATAGGAAAATCACTGATGAGTGTTTGAATGATAGCAAATGTATCATCATCAAATAAACCAAATACCAAAGCATTAAAAGGTGAACCATAAAAAGAAAAATAGCCATAATTAGCCACTAAAACGATTAGCACAACCACCCAAAGGGTACTTTGCCAAATACGAATAAATCGATTTGTTGGTGTAAAATAAAATAGAGGTAAGGCAACCAACAATGCAAAAATCACTCCAATTTTAAGATCGAATCTCAAACCCATAATAAATACTGGCAACACACTAGAAAAATCAACAATAAGATCTTCATCCTTTAACCAAAATAGCATGACCAATCTCGTAAAAAATGCCAATACCACAAAGAGGCTTAAATTTGTTATGACACTTGCAAAAAATATACATAATGATTGATTAATCCATTTAATCATCCCATACCATCCTAAATCCGTTTAGTTAAAGGTAGTTTAACTCCATCAAAACTCTCTTCAAAATAATGACGCAGGTAAAAATAAAGAAAACATTTTCTCAAACATTCTATTTCACGCTTTTTTATTTGCCTTTTTAATTCCGTTAATTAGTCTTCCACTTACTTGATTTATAATATCTAGGTTGATTAAACTACAAGACTACAAATATATAATACAATAAAAGAGATGTGCTTAAATACCCTTAATCTAAAGCCTAAGTGACCTAATATACTATACAAATTAAATATTAAAGAAGTATAAATTTGATGAATTAAGACCCATTCTAGCAAGGAAATATTTCAAAGGATTTTTATTAAAGTGAACCAGTTAAAAAGTATGTGAATTATCACAAAATTAACCTATCAACTTAATTTAGGAGAATAGGAGGATGATAGAATAGAGAATTTACTTGTCAAATTAACTCATGTTGCAATCGCTTGTGCATTCAAGGAAAAATGCATTCGCTATTTAATTTATCTGACTTTAACTCATCAATTTTACAAGAAGGCTTTAAGGGTAGTAACATTATGATTTTAAAGATAACATCACAAAAAAACAAGTGCATTGGCTTAAGAGGCTAAAAAAATCACAATAACCCACGGGTAATTTTTAAAGCCTATTGTAATATTTTTTGTCGTATTTTTAGTGCTCACGGCAAAAAATTATGCTTATCTTAACAAATTCCGCAATGAATCCATAATAAGGGACCCAATCTTAGCACTTAGCGGTGTAAATCTCCTGCAGATTCAGGTTGATATAGTAACGCTTTCACCTTAATTTTTGTTTCAACGCCATTAGGTAAAGCCCACGTAATTTCATCACCAACACGAAGCCCCAAGAGTGCAGCACCTATAGGAGCCATAATGGAGATATGCACACTGCTGTCTTTAGCATTGGCAGGATAGACTAGTGTCCTCGTGAGTTCTTCATTACTGTTCAAATCAATAAAAGTAACCTGACTATTCATACTGACAATATCATCGGGGACATATTTAGGTTGAACAATATCTGCACGATCTAATTCTTCATTCAATGCACTCGCCACAGCAGTATTAGCAAATTGAGGCTGTGATAAAATGTCGTCAAGTCTTTCTGCATCTAATTCATTAATAATAATTTGGGGCTTATTCATCATAGAACTCCTATTTACAAGTCACATCTTAATTACGATACAAAATAAAAAACACCCCTATCAGCAAAGATGGGGTGTTGTTTGGTTGGCTATAGCATCTATTCAGTGCATAGTGCTAATAACACAGTCTATTGAAAATGTGTTTAACTGGTATTATATTAAAGTTGATTAATTTTTTTAATTACAGTTTACTATAACACCATATTTAACTTTACAGTACAACTTTATTACGAGCATTGGGTCTATATATTGAGGCTACTCATTAATCTTATAAATTAATAGTAATCTTTATCACTGTAAATGAAAAGCCCTTTTTATTCAAATAAGCCATAAATTGAGTTATTAATGAGGCAGCCGAAGTGATTTACAAAATAGGCCCTTCGAAGCCTAACATTTAAAGTGACTTTTGTGGCCAAGGTAAAATGAATAAAAAAATTTTTAAGTCAACAAACTTAATGTCAACACCCCTATATTTTAATTAATACCCTTTTTTTCTATCGACTACACCACTCATCAGCCTACCTTCATTAAAGGCTCTGATATTTTGACTAATTTGAGAGACTGTTTCCTTAATAGAAGATTTAGCAGCTATATGTGGGGTTATGAACACTTTTTCATTTTCCCATAAGAGATGCTCGATATCTAAAGGTTCTTTAGAGAATACATCTAAACTAGCACCTGCAATATGATCGCTATCTAGAAGTGCTAATAAATCTTCTTCAATCACGTGCGCACCTCTAGCGAGATTAATAAAGTAGCATCCTTTATTAAGCTTAAGGAGCAAAGAGTGGTTGATTATTCCTCTTGTTTCAGGTGTACTTGGGAGAAGATTAATCAGTAATTGCGTACCTTGTAAAAAATGATCTAACTTATCTGCACCATAAAAGCCCTCAACACCAGGCGTATTTTGCGCTGAGCGGCTAAAACTTTTAACACGATATCCAGCATTGACAAGTGCAGTCGCAACAGCCTTACCTAAAACACCTGCACCGAGTATTCCTATTGAAAACTCTTCATAACTAAATGCATCTAAAGGGTTCCATTTTTTTTTACGTTTTAGAGCATCATAAGCATCAAATCGACGAAAATAGTGATATACCCTTGCAAGTGCATACTCAACCATTTGAAGCGCCATCCCCCCATCTTCAATACGAACTAAAGGAGCATTTTCTGGTATATAGCCTGGGTGTTTTTGTGCTTCATCGAGTATCGCATCGACACCAGCACCTAAAACAAAAACTGCTTTAAGATTTGGGAACTGTGTGAGCATATCTATTGGAGGCGCCCAAACAAAAGCAAAATCAATATCGCATTTACTGTAATTACTATTACCTTGATAATCAAAAAGCGTTAAGCCATCTAAAGACTGGGTAAAAGCCTTTTGCCATAATGAAAAATCAGCCGTTGGATGATAAAAAATAGCTTGCATGGTGTTATCCTTTATTAAAAGAGAAATAAAAACTGCTAAATTCAATTAAAAATTCACCATGATTTTAGAGTGTTTTTTTAATAAGATCTGTGATTTATTTAAAAGTTAAAGCGTTGCTTTTTAATTCATTGACCATAAACCATACAAAAATGCTTAAATAAGAAAAATGCGCATTACATAGAGCAAATCATGAAAGAACAAAACAATAAAAGCATCTCATATCGAGGGAGAAAATGTTAAAAATTAAAAAGCTTAAATGCTCAGGCTATTCAAACCATTCACATTTAAGCTTTTTAAACAATTTATAGAAAAGAAGATTTGTAAACTAAACGTCTACAAGAAATTCAAAGAACTAGAAATTAAATCATAGATACGTGAATCTTCTACTGCTTGACCGTTAAGCATACCTTTATCGTCTTTCAACGTAGCATTAAGCAAAATTTGCTTCTCTTGTACATCAAATAGTTCACCATTTAATTGAGACAAATCAATAAACATTCCGAGCATACTTTCTGCCGCTTTATTTGCTTCTTCTTCACTCATTTTTGAGTTCATTTGTTGAACTTGACTGATCATCTGAGTCGCAAATGCTTTATCTAACATAAGATTCATATTCATCTCTTTGACAAAAAGATCTGCTACTGATTCGCTAGGTTGATCATTTTTAGCGGTTCTAAGCGTCCAGTCTGTTGAAAACGTCATTTTACCTGCTGAATTAGCAAGATTTAATGCATTTATCGAGAATGTCGGTTCATAGTTTAAAATGGACTGATTATTCATTAAAACTGATTGTTTAAGAATCAGTGGAATATAGCTCATTTCAGCACCGACAGAAGAGTTTATCAATAAGCTCTCTTTAGGCATTTTACCAATTTTAGCATCGAGAAGAATGCCATCTAATGCTACTTTACCTACTTTTAGCGCATCTAATTGTAACTGGTAAGCAGCATCAAGAAGAAGTTGATTGCTTTTGTTGTCAGCTAACGTTGAACTGAGCATGAGCTTGTTAAACTCTGCAGATAATTCAGGCATAACGGCATTAGTTACGACACCTTTATCGACACTTAAATGATATAAAGCACTGTTAGGTTTGGAAGAATCTTGAGTAAATCCTAACTGGCCTTTTAACACAAACATATCGAGAGTAAAAGAGTTGTACGCACTATCAGATGCGCTAGTACCTATACTCTCAGAGAAAGTTAATTTAGGGGTACTTAATTGCCAATTAAGGGTTGAATGAGGTTCGTAAACAAAAAGTGCATTTAAGTTACCACTGGTCAGTTTACCTGTCAGAACATCTTTATCCAACGGACTGACAGCAAGTGCTAAATTAAATCCACCATTAAAGCCAACCGTACCATCAAGAGCCAGTTGCATAGGTGATTTAGAATAATCTATTATTGATTGTAATCCCTTATCATCAGTCAACGTGGCTTCAATTTTGGCTAAACCCAGTTTTGGGAAACCAACAAAAGGGCCATGTGACGCTTTTGTATCTAAGCGGGCTAAAACTTTATCATTTGTTTTTAAATTCAGAACCGCCGAAGTGTTAAAAAAGCTGGCAGAAACATCACTTATTTCTATAGTAAGAGGCAAGTTCGATTCAGAAAATTTTGTGTTAACCGATGAGACAATGGTATCGATGTTCTTATTCAGTTGCTTACTCACATAATACGTACTTCCGAAAAAAGCCACTGCACCCACGACTAGAGTTCCGGCCGCTATTTTTATAACTTTTGACATAACTGTTTTCCTGTTGATATTAAACGCTCATTTAATATAGTGAGCAATGATTGAGAAATACTCCTCGAGTATTATCTTATAATTTGGCCATTTTTCCTATGAATATATCATTCTTCTATTTTTAGAATTACATTTGGTTAAATCGAGAATTAAGTTGCTTTAATTGGAACTCATTCATTCGTTGATGTAATTGAACTAACGCATCATTAAAACACTTTGGATCTTCTATATGAAAAAAATGTCCCACCCCTTGAAATAATTGATAAGTCGATTGATAACGAGAAGCCAGTCTTCTTGCATCATGCTGCTTGACCATTCTATCAAATTCAGCAGCCCATACCTCACTGTACCCATGATAATAACGTCGATAGGACTCTAAATCTTCATTCAAAATAGTCCATGCTGTGACTTCAAATGCTTCTGGATTAAGCATTAAAAGCTGATTTGCTATATTTTTAGCGCAGCATTGCCACTCTTCATCATTGAGTTTACTGACAAATTTTGTTTCATTCGGAAGATTAAAAGTAATACACTGTTGCCTTAACGCTTCAGTGTCCATGACAGAAAATCTTGGAACCATCAAATAGTTAAGCTTTTCTCGGCAAAATGCTTCTTTTCCAAACGTCATCAAAATATTCGTATCAAGATGACTTGTTTGTCGTCTATAACGCCCTGATTGCAAAACACCTAGCTCTGGCGCGACTAAAATTAATCCGTCAACTTCATGGACAAAGCGAGCACTATAAGATGATGCCACAAGCGCTCCTAGACCATGTCCAACTAAAATGATATGTTCTTTATCTTGTTGTTGAAGCCAGGCCTTTAACATCAGTGCAAAATTCAGTCCACTAGGATTACTATGGGGCCAAGGTTCACTTGAACCATATCCAGGCGCTGACCAGGCTAGCATGTGATAATGCGTTTGTAAATCCGAAGAGCCTAGCTGCTCAAGCCAAGTATGAGCATCGGAATATTGACCATGGAGGAGGACTAAAACAGGCTTTGTCACATCACCGGCCTGCAATCCTTCAATATCAAGTCCTTCTACCCGTAACGTAAAACGATGAACCCCTTTCGGTAAGGCAAGAGGTTCTGCTTTGCATTCAAAAAATAGCGCTTTGTCGTCTAAAAGTGTAGAAGAAGAAATATCCTGTAATTGGCTTTTAAATGGAAGCTCTTTAGAATTTTCACCCTCAAACGAAAAGTCTTCTGTTAAACAACCGTCAAAGATAAATCTTTTAAACTTTTCATCATCATTGGGTTCTTGCTTTTTAGACCACAAAGAAAATAATTTTTGCTTGAATGATTTTTTCATAAATTACGTTAGAGTATCTGTGATAAAAAAGCAGCAATTAGTAAGTATTAAGTATAATGACGATATAAAATAAATAAAGTTTGTTTTCTTTGCATTGATGATTAAGGACCTATTTATGGCCGTTACAGCTAAATGTTTAAGTCGCAGCGCAATATACTGAACAACTTAAATCAGCGCATACCCATGTGATGTTGCAAGTGACTTATTTCGCAACAAGACATGAGCAAATGCAACTAACATCAGTGCATCTTAGGTATTAAAGGACTTCCCCATTAGAAGCAATAACTTTTTTATACCACTCAAATGACTTTTTCCTACTGCGTTCAAGAGTGCCTGATCCGTCATTATTTTTATCAACATAAATAAAGCCGTAGCGTTTTTTCATTTCTCCAGTACCATAAGAAACCAGATCAATACATCCCCAAGGTGTATAACCAATTAAGTCGACACCATCTTCTTTGACAGCAATTTTCATTTGCTCAATGTGCGCCTTAAGATAGTCTATTCTATAGCTGTCATCCACTGATCCATCTGGTAATTTTTCATCTATGGCGCCAAAGCCATTTTCCACAATAAATAAAGGTAATTCATAGCGCTCGTAGAACCAACTAAGAGCATAGCGAAGACCTTTAGGATCGATTTGCCATCCCCAATCAGAAGCATCAACATGTGGATTACGGACTAAATCTCTATTTTCATTATAATCATAGTGAGGATTATTTTCAGATGCAGCAACCGTATAAGACATATAGTAGCTAAAACCGATGTAATCGACAGTACCGACTTCTAATATGGCCAAATCTTCATAAGTAATATCTAATTCAAATCCTTTTCTTTGAAAATAGCGCTCAATATAGGCAGGGTAATGACCTCTTGCATGCACGTCAGCAAACCAATAACGTTTTTGCATCGCACTTAATGCCATAATCATATCATCTGGTTTACAAGAATAAGGGTACACAGGACACATGGCAATCATACAGCCAAGTTGCATTGCAGGATTTATCTCTCTTGCAATTTTAACACACAGAGCACTGGCCACTAGTTCATAATGAGCGGCTTGATACATCACTTGCTCTCTATTCTCATTCGGTGCAAAAATGATGCCTGAGTTGGTAAAGGGCCCAAAGTCTTCTTGATGATTTGATTGATTATTGATTTCATTAAAAGTCATCCAATAAGTGACTTTATGCTGGTATCTTTGAAAACAGATCTCTGCAAATCGCGCAAAAAAAGTGATTAATTGACGATTTTTCCAGCCGCCATAGGTTTTAACTAAATGGTAAGGCATTTCAAAATGCGAAAGCGTTACAATAGGTTCAATACCATACCGAAGACATTCATCAAATAGTTCATCATAAAATTTAAGTCCCTCTTCATTGGGTACAAGCTCATCTCCCTTTGGAAAAATACGTGACCATGCAATTGACGTTCTAAAACATTTAAAACCCATTTCTGCAAAGAGCTTAATATCTTCTTTAAAATGGCTATAAAAATCTATGGCCTCATGATTTGGGTAATACTCCCCTTCGACGATACCATCCGTAATTTTACGTTTGACACCATGCGCACCTGCAGTCATCACATCAGCAGTACTCATCCCCTTCCCGCCTTTATTCCACCCCCCTTCAATTTGATGAGCTGCGACTGCTCCTCCCCATAAAAATCCTTTAGGGAGAGTGGATGTTGAATCTGTAGTTAATTTTAAATGATTGTGTTGCATCCTAACCTCTTAATATTCATACTTATAAAGTATTTACTTGTAGCTAACGTTTTATATAGATGTTTCGCCTGTGAGTAGATTTATTTTTTACGCGAGTGTTTCATTTCTTGTCTATAGTAAAAAAAGCACTACTTTGAGTAATTTTACTCAACACTAAAAATATCCCTTGCAATCAAAGCTAATAAACCTAATAGGCCTAAAAACATAACTAAGCCATTACTAAGCAATGACTAAGTCATAAAATAAGACCACAGGTTTCCTGTTGCCCATAAACATGTTGCAGCAAAAATACCTGCCCAAATATCGTCAATCATAATTCCCACGCCCCCATCGACTTTTTTATCAAACCAGCCTATTGGCCAGGGTTTTAAAATATCAAAGAAGCGAAAAAATAAAAATGCGGCCAGTATCCATCCCCAATGAAAACTTGGGATAAGCCATAGTGTTATCCACATACCCACAAATTCATCAAATACGATGCTGCCATGGTCGTGGACACCCATTGCTTTAGCCGTTTTATCACATAAATAAATCCCTAATACAGAAGTGAGGATAAGTAGGATCCCATACTCTATTTCTGGTAGTTGATAAAAAAGCAACCATAAAGGGATAGCAGCAATTGACCCAAACGTACCAGGGGCTTTCGGAGATAAGCCACTTCCTAGTCCAACAGCTAGAAAATGAATTGGATTTGTGAGCTTAATTTTTTTTAGTGGATTAGTGTCGTTCATTTAATTCCTTTGGTTCTGTTGTCTCTTTTTGTCCCTAAAAAGAAAGTAAAAATAAAATAGAGTCAATTAATACGAATGATTTAAATCATCTACTCCTTAAAACTAAAATCCCCAAGCAGCCTTAGCGCTTGAGGATAATAAGTTAACGAGTTTTAGCGACAGACTTGAAAATAATATGCAAAACTCACTTATAACACAGCAACAATGGCTTTACATAGAGCTTGAATATTATGATCAGTCATCCCAGCCACATTAATGCGACCTGAGCTTACCGCATAAATAGCGAACTCATCTTTTAGACGCGCAACCTGATCGCTATTTAACCCACTAAAGGAGAACATTCCGTATTGCCTTTGGATAAAACTGAAATCTTGTGTCGCGCCATGTTCTTTAAGAAGACGAACAAATTCATCACGCATTTTTTTTATACGGGCACGCATATCTGTCAATTCCGATTCCCACTCTTTACGAAGAACAGGATTTTCTAGAATAGTCGCTACGATAGAAGCACCGTGTGCTGGAGGATTTGAATAGTTTGCTCTAATGACGGATTTGATTTGGCTAAATGCTTTATCAGCATCTTCTTGAGATGCTGCAATCAATGTACAAGCACCTACCCTTTCGTTATATAAGCCAAAATTCTTAGAGTAGGAACTGGCAACCATTAATTCCCTATGATTTTTAGCAAAGGCGCGCAAGCCTTCGGCATCTTCTTCTAAGCCTCTAGCAAATCCTTGATACGCAAAATCAAATAAAGGTAATAAGCCTTTTGCTCGAGACAAATCGGCGAGTTGTTCCCACTGGGACAAAGTAGGATCGATACCTGTAGGGTTATGGCAACATCCGTGGAATAAAACAATGTCACCTTCCTGCGCTTGGTTTAAATCCTCGAGCATGCCTTCAAAATCAAGAGATTTATTTGCCGCATCATAATAAGCATAATCGCATACTTCGATGCCGACTGCTTTAAAAATATTATGGTGATTTGGCCAGGTAGGTTTGCTGATCCAAACACGCTTAGCTGAAGTATTGTTTGCTAAAAATTCAGCAGCAACACGTAAAGCACCTGTTCCACCTGGAGTTTGGGCTGTTGATGCTCTTTTGTCGCTGATAATCGCACTGTCTTTACCAAATAAAAGTTCCTGTGTAGCTTTTGCAAACGCAGCTAACCCATCGATCCCTAAATAATTTTTAGTTTTTTCGCATTCTAATAAAAGCGCTTCGGCTTTTTTAACACTATTTAATACAGGTGTATCCCCAAATTCATTTTTATACACACCGATCCCAAGATTAATTTTATTAGGGCGAGAGTCGGCTTTAAAAAGATCTGCTAAACCTAAAATCGGATCGGCGGGTGCTTTGATAATGTTTTCAAACATAGGGGCTCCTGAGTATTAAAAGTGGAATAGACTAAATATTATCGCTATTGAATCAGTAATCAAATACAGATATTAATAGAAATAATTAACTTAACGTACTAATAATCATACCAGTGTGGGTGTAATAAAAAAAGGGATATAAAATTTTTTTTTGCATCTTATCATTACTAATTTTTAATTGGCAAAAATATTAGCAAAATGCAATGAGACAAAGTTTGATGGGAATTACTCGAAATAGCTTAAAAATTCAGAAGAATAAAAATTAAATTAATACTCACATTTAAATTAAAAAACAGCACCGAAGTGCTGTTTTTATTTACTTTAACTCAACTCTCACATAAGTGAGAAGTTAAATTAGAAGCTGTAAGTTAAACGAGCTGTGAATTGATCGTCAGCAGCAATACCAGCATAGTTAGTATACTCTGCTTCATCATCAATTAAGTTGAATTTATAACCTACTGCCATATCCATGTTTTTGTTAAATGAGTATTCTGCACCAATACCGACATATTTAGTTACATAAGCATCAGATACTCTATTGTTAGCATCTGTGTAAATACCATTGTCTTTGATATCACGAGCACGTAATTGATTATAAACAATGCTTGGTGTTAAACCAAAATCAAATGTATAATTCGCAACTGCTTCAAGACCACGAGTCTTTTTGTAAAACTCAGTCTCATCGCCATTTAAGTGAAGATTATTACTTTCTGCCCAGCTGATTGCCGCATACACGTTATTTGCATCATATTTAGCTGCGATAGCCCAGAATTCAGCATTGTTGCCATCTGAACCAGTACCAATGAATGAAGTAGTATTAGTTGCTGGATCTATCACATTAATTCCAAGGAATCTTTGTGATTCTAAACGATCGCTGTTTGCATATGTAACAGCTGCACCAAGACCTATTTCATGCTCATAAGTAGTAGTGAAAGCAATACCGTCACCATTAGACTCTTTTAAGCCGCCTGTAATAAAACCATCAGCATCAGTACCAACTTCATTATGTTTAGCTTGGTATTGAACATACATATTTAAGCCGTCAACATAACCATAAGCATCATGAACTGAGTAAGTAGCAACTGACGAAGCTCTACCAGTCATGAATCTGTCCGTACCGCCACCGAAACCGTCACCACCGAATACAGCAGCATTATCAGTGAAATCATGAACATATTTCACAATACCATTGTTACGGCCAAAATCTAAAGAACCTAAGTTACCATATTTTAAACCAGCATATGCTAAACGAGTTTCATCAGTGTCATCACCATTTCCTGAACGATTATCAGGAGTAAATTGTTGTTCAAAAACACCGTAACCAGTTAATTCACTGTTGATTTGAGTTTCACCGTGGAAACCTAAGCGAGCAATAGTTTCATCTTCATTCGCATGCTCTTCTTTAGCAAAAAAAACAGGGTTATTATTACCATCACGAACATATCTATCGCTATCACCACGAATAGTATATTGAGCTTCAACTTTACCTTTAAGCTCGATTTTGTTGCCATCTTTGTTATAAATTTCAGCCGCGTTAGCTGCGTTAGCTGCTAACAAAGCTGTAATTGCTACTGCAAGTACTTTACGATTCATTATAATACCTCTGCTTGGTTTTAAGTTAGTTACCCTTAGAGCTACTTCGCTGTTACTTCAAAAAACAACTTCACTGTAAGTGTATGTAATAAATTTACACAAGCTTTTTCTGGCTTGTGCTGATTATTATTCCATATTTTTTGTGTAAATAAAGATAAATTTTAGCTAGATTGAGTTTATTTTGTAAAGAAATGTATATAAAGGGAACTTTTTTGAGCTCCTTCTATATACATTATATGATGGAAATATAAATTAAATTAATGATTATAAAGAAAATACATACCTATTCTTTTTTGTTTTCAATCCAATTTAAATTAGTTCCCTAAAAAATTGTTACAACCGTCCAACTGAACAAAAAACACACTACTATTGCGTTAAAAATCAATTTTACTGTTAATTTATTGTGTGTTTTTTATGACTTTTAGTAAATAAATTTCTTTTATTCTTAATTTATTCGTCATCCAACAAATAAGCTTTACTGTTTTTTATGGGCTTTCATTTAAAGTTCATTCGCGTTGTTAAAGTAGTGTACGCAATTATTAATTTGTTAAAAATGAATTAGCAATCATTATCTTATGATCGTAGCGAATACTAGTAAGACACTAACACACTGAGCAAGATAGGATGATTTGAATTTATTTGGTAAATTCAAAATGTACATCCTCATTTATTGATAAACAATTAATGATTCTAGCTAACTCAATTAATTACGAACGGTGAAAGTAAAAGGTATCTAAAGTTTAATGGAGTCGACTCAATTGATAACAAATTAGTTATCCATCACAACAGCACTTAGAATTGATTTAATTATGAGGATTTAATTATGAGAACTTAATCATAAAGATTTAAAAAGCTATGGAGGAGTTCTTTGATATGCAGAGTGAAATCAAGCCTCCATTAATTTTTTTTAATGAAGGCTTGATTAATTGTTTTTACTAGAACTAAAAACGATTAGAAGTTGTAAGTTAAGCGCATTTCAACTTGATCGTCACTGTGAATACCACGATAGTTAGTATAAACTGCGTCCTCATCGATTAGATTAAATTTATACCCTACTGCCATGTCAATATTTTTATTAAATGCATATTCTGCCCCTACACCTATATATTTAACAACATATGCATTTGTTTTAGCAATACCTGTTTCATCAAAGTTTCTTAAATCACGAGCCCTTAATTGGTTATATACAATGCTAGGTGTTAAACCAAAATCAAATGTATAGTTAGCAAGTACTTCTAACCCACGAGTTTTATGCGCAAAATCTGTGCTATTGGCATAATAACCATCTTTAGAACCATATTTGCTTACATCAATTAAGTTATTTGATTGCGCCCAGCTTATCGCTGCATAGATGTTATTCGCATCGTATTTAGCCGCAATACCCCAGATTTCTGCATGATTGCCATCTGTACCGAACGCCTCTTGTCTTTGATCTTCAGTACGATCACTATTAGCGTAGGTAAACGCTCCGCCTAACCCTGTCTGTTCATGCTCATAGGTTGTTGTGAAAGCAAAACCATTTCCATGATCTTCACGCACTTTATTCGCGTCATTATGTTCATGCTTCGCTTGGTACTGAAGGTACATATTTAACCCGTCAACATACCCAAAGGCATCGGTTACACTATATGTGGCCAAACTCGATGCTCTTCCCGTTAAAAACTGATCGGCACCACCACCAAAACCGTCACCACCAAAAACAGGGGCATTATCAGTAAAGTCACGAACATGCTGAACGACGCCCACATTGCGCCCAAAATCTAAAGAACCCAAATTAGCATATTTCAAACCAGCATAGGCTAAACGAGTATTATCATCATCTTTCGTATTGCCTTCACGGTTATCAGGATTAAACTGATGTTCAAATACGCCATAGCCTGTTAATTGACTATTGATTTGAGTTTCACCATGAAAACCAAAGCGCACAAATGTTTTGTCCTTGTTGCTATGATTTCCCGTGATTTTATCATTTTGTAGTTTTCCTTCTTCAACCGATCTAAAATCACTTTTTCCATTAAATTTATATGCGGCTTCTACTTTACCTTTAAGCTGAATTTTGTTGCCATCTTTGTTATAAATTTCTGCTGCATTAGCTGCATTAGCTGCTAATAAAGCGGTAATTGCTACTGCTAGTATTTTACGATTCATTTTTATACCTCATCCTTGGTTAAATTTGTTGACACTGTTAAACTAATCAAACAATATGATATTTAATTAATTTAACAGTGGTATAAATAAAATCACAAACTATGAATTGTTTGTTCAGTGATTATTCCACGATTCGTTGTTAAAAAAAGTTACTTCTTTCGCTAATCTGCAGTTTAGTGTAAGAATTTGTTTTTATAGGGAACTTTTTTGGCTTTTATCTGTCATTCAAAACCCATTGGACTTAGCACTTGATAAAAAATACCCTTTTTGACTTACATTCACATACGACCGCATCTGATGGGAGATTATCCCCTGAAGAACTTATTGAGCGAGCTGTTGCGCATAGAATAGATTATCTAGCGATTACCGATCATGATTGTATTAAAGCTATTCCTTTTGCCCAAAAGAAAATTGAGTCTGAGTCTCTTCCAATTCGATTGATAAGCGGTGTAGAAATATCTACAAAGTGGCTCAGTCATGATATTCATGTTGTCGGTTTGAATATCGACATTCAAAATGCTGATTTAGAGGCCTTATTGGCATCCCAAGATGAAAAACGCCATACAAGGGCAGTGGCGATAGATAAAAAGCTTGAAAAAATAGATGTATTTAATAGCCTAGAGACGATATTAAAAGAATTAAAAGGGGATTCGGCTGACATAGCGCGTTTTATGCCCATGATCACAAGAAATCATTTTGCACAGCATCTATATAAGATAAATAAGGTTAAATCACATCAAAAAGCTTTTGATAAATATTTAGCCAAAGGCAACGTAGGATATGTCAGTGCACAATGGTGTGCAATAGAGACCGCAATCGAGGTAGTTCACAAAGCTGGCGGATACGCAGTCTTAGCGCATCCCTATGCCTATCCGTTGAAAGGTAAATGGGCAAGAAAATTAATAGAAGAGTTCAAATCGATGGGGGGAGATGCGATTGAAGTCGCGAACAGCCAACTGACGCCTGATAGAAGAACACATTTTGCGAAATTAGCTCAAGAATTTGAGTTAGATGTTTCAATTGGCTCCGACTTTCATCGCCCTACTCCTTGGTCTGATTTAGGAAAAAATCTCTGGTTACCTGCAAATGTTTCTCCTATTTGGCGTAGGTGGGGATTAATGGATTAAACCCCAAAAACACACTAATCCCTTTATGGGTTAAATTAGCTTAACGTGAATGCTTATATAAATAAATTTTATCATAGAAAAAGATTTGTCCGAACGTTTAAATCAATTAGAGCCTGATCAACTCCATCCTTAGATTGATTAGCAACATTTTGATCTTGGGTTTTATTTTACCCTTTTTATCATAGTGACTTAACTGTCTACTAGTACTAATCACTTATTCGTTGTGATAACAGATGAGCAAGCTATAACTATGCTATACAGCCATAGCTCGACCATAAATAGAATTTATTAATTAATTAATCATAAAACCTTTCAAGCTGATCGCGAAGATTCGGTGGAGTGCCTTTAATCGTAAGAGTATCCGTTTCTTTATCCCAAACAATTTTTTGCCCTAATTGCTCTGAAGTAAAACTGATGGTCACCCCGCCACCACTTCCTGTGAATTTAGTTAATTTTTTTATAGCGCTCGTATCAGCAGGAAATGAATCCGCTAAATCATAGCCTTTTGACTCAGTAAAAGAGGCAAAATCGACCACATCGGGCTTAGTACTTAATACAGGATGTTCTTTGGGGGATAAAAAAGAAGATAATCCTTCAATTGATAATTCTTCTCCTTGTTTAGCTTGCACTTGACAGTACTGGACAACATCTTTTTTATAGAGTTGCTCTTCTTCTTTTGCAAGCGTATGGGCTTCACAATAATCATCAATCGCCTGAATTAATGTTTGCGTTTGACGTTTAGGATCAAGTCCAGTCTCTGCACCTAAAAAATCTAAGAAAAAGTCACCAACCTTACGTCCAATCCTGCCTCTTAAAAAGGTCAAATAACGAGATGAGTCTTGGTTATGTGTCCATTCCGTTATATCTAGTCGAGCCATGATGTCAGATTTTTCAATATCCAAGGCATCAATAATTTCTATAGTAAAGTCATTTTTGACACTGGTACTTTGGGTATGTTGTAAAATCGCCATATAAAGATAATCATTGGCAACGTGGTGATAATGACACATTAACAATAACCCAGGCTCAGCAAAACTATACTGATTGATTTCATGGACAAGGTTAGTTGCGGCTTTTTCAGAAAAAATCAAAAAATCCATTTCATCATTTTGTAAAGCTTGGAATAACTCAACAAATGGGACTCTTCTGTATATATTATCTAGAGCACTATCATTTGACGAGTGATCAATACTTATTTCATCATTTACAACGTCAAAATCACTGCTTTCATTTTGCACTTGATTATTATCATCGTTTGGTATTTGTGCTGAAGTACTTTGGGCTTTATGGGAAAAAACAGCAAAGCCTTTATTTTTCATACTATAAAGTTGATGAAGCTTCTCTACCATCCCCTCCACTATAGGGGTCACTTCAACCAAAGATTCATTTACTAAGAGTTCTACTTTTGCCCCTTCCTCAGGATTTACTTGTTGAGCTGCAACTAACTGATGTAATGCTAAATGTTTAATGGTAATACTCATAAAAAATCCTTTCTATCCTTATGTAGTACAAATGAAAAAAAATAAGCCTCAAGTGCCTTTGGCATAAAATGGTGCTAAGAGGGATAAAAAGTCAAAAATCACTTATCTATCAGTTAGTTTCAACTAAATACAACTTGCTATTATACGCTTTATGCCCTACTAAAAGTAACTATTCTAGTGCTTAAATCAAATAATTCATTATAGCATTACGATTAAATTTAAAAATACCCATAATGCACACCATTATAAAAAGAGAGAGAAAAACAAATACATATTAATTGATGGCAGAGGAGCTAGCTCTTATTTCACTCTCTTCGTCCTATTTTAGTTTTGTTTCGTTCTTATTTCATTACTAGTGCTCTTTTCATTATTATTTTGGGGGGTGAACTGATTAAAAATTGGTTGTTTTGATTTTGATTTTGATTTTGATTTTGATTTTGATTTTAGACAAGACGAAAACTCTTAAATATCTCATATAAAGGGCATTACCGTTTAAGTGATTATAAGATTATAAATAGTACCTAGCTAGATTATAGATTACACTCTTGATATTTAATAAAAAATATTCGATTGAGCGAGTTAAACTAATTTAGATTAATTGCAATAGCCACCTAAATAATTTCTTTTCTAGTCATATTTATATGTTCAATTTTTAAACCATTTGAATTGAAATAGCTTTCATTTACAAGTTATTACGTAAAATAACAATACATTTCAATTATATAGGATATTGATTATAAACATAAAATGACGCAAAAAAGCCGAATTTTCGTATTTTATCACTTTTTCCTAATTTCATAGGTTAAAGAAAAAATATGCTAGGTCGACAAGATTAATGTCTCTACAAGAAAATGTGGAAACGCTTTTAAAGCACCCTATTAAGACATTCTTAATCAAGGTTTTGATACAATAATACAAGGAGTTTATTATGTCTATTATCAATACAAATGTGATGTCACTAAACACACAATTAAATTTAAGCCGTTCACAATCTGCATTAGGTACAGCTATTGAGCGTTTATCTTCTGGCATGCGTATTAATAGCGCAAAAGACGATGCAGCAGGTCAAGCAATCGCTAACCGTTTTACATCTAACATCAAAGGGCTTGCTCAAGCTCGTCGTAATGCGATGGATGGTATTTCAATTGCACAAACAACTGAAGGCGCATTAAACGAAATCAATAACAACTTACAACGTGTACGTGAATTATCTGTTCAAGCGGCAAACGGTTCAAATTCACAAACTGATTTAAACTCTATCCAAGCAGAAGTTAAGCAACGTTTGAACGAAATAGATCGTATTTCAGGACAAACACAATTCAATGGTGTTAATGTTCTTGCTAAAAATAACAACCTTACTCTTCAAGTAGGTGCTAATGATAATGAAACTATTACGATTAATCTGAAAAAAACAGATAGTACTACATTAGGACTTGCAACTTTCAATGTGAATGGACCTCAAGGGACCTTAGCTGCAGCGGATGCAGCTACCTTCCAAAAAATCTTTGGGCAAACAACACAAGTTGCATCAGGTACGGTAGCCGATCTAGGTACAACGATTCAAGATGCTTTTGGAATTAGTGATGCAGTAGTCGATCCTGCGGTTTTAACTGATGCCAATGGAAATTTATTTGCTAAAGTTACTTTAGGGGACGCTGCTGAAGCAACAGATGTGACTATATTAGAAACTCAAGGTTTAAAAGCAGGACAGGATTACTATGTTAGTTTAAACATCGATGATGCAGATGTAACAACCGATCCTACTGAGGCAGCATTTACTATCGATGGCAGCAAATTTACTGCTCAAACATTTTTAAGTGGCTCAACAACTAGCCCATTAGCTGCTATAGATGAAGCAATTGCGCAAGTTGACGCAATCCGTGGTGACTTGGGTGCGGTACAAAATCGTCTTGATTCAACTATCAACAACTTAGGGACCACTGTTAACAATTTGACTTCTTCACGTAGCCGTATCGAAGATGCAGATTATGCAGTAGAGGTATCAAACATGAGTAGAGCACAAATTTTGCAACAAGCAGGTACATCTGTATTAGCCCAAGCTAACCAAGTTCCACAGAATGTACTTTCTTTGCTTCGATAATTTTTCTTCGTATTAATTAACCCCTTATTTTTTAAACCGCCGCAAGGCGGTTTTTAGAAAACAAAAGACTATAAATTATAGTCCATACTGTAGCTGATTGCTTATTTCACTTCAAAAAGATTAATTTTACTCTATTTCTCTTCATTAAGTATAATTTCAAAGATCACTCAAAACAACATTAGAAGGCTCTCCATGTATTGTTATATGCTAACTATGCTGATAATTACTACCTTACTAATTTGTGCTCTTGGTGGTTAAGACAAGAAAGTGGTATGCCTCCTAAGATGTTTATCAATGTAAATAAATAATATATAAATATCCATTTTTTTATTCATTCCTATAAAAACATAAAATTATGCATCCTAAATATTAAAGAAAAGTAAATAAAAACCACCCTCTTAAATATATAGTATTGATTTAATTTACAAATAACACCTCCAATAAACAATATAAAAGCAAACCCCAAAAAAAACACACTTTTTTACTAAAGTAAACGAAATGTCAGACGTTAATATAATTGCAACTGCATGAAGCAGTCAGCATAAACTACTAATATGTTGTAAAAATATCTCGTCATAATCTATTAATAAATAGATATGACTTAAAAAAAATAAGGGGCTCTATATGTCTATTATCAATACAAACATAATGTCATTAAACACTCAATTAAACTTAAGTAAATCACAATCTGCCTTAGGTACTGCTATAGAGCGTTTATCTTCTGGTATGCGTATCAACAGTGCTAAAGATGACGCAGCAGGCCAAGCGATTGCAAACCGTTTTACTTCGAACATAAAAGGTTTAACACAAGCTCGCCGTAATGCTATGGATGGTATTTCAATTGCTCAAACCACCGAAGGTGCTTTAAATGAAATCAATAACAACTTACAACGTGTTCGTGAGCTTTCAGTCCAAGCAGCTAATGGCTCAAACTCTCAAACGGATTTAAACTCAATTCAATCAGAAGTTAAACAACGTCTAGCTGAAATTGACCGTATATCTGAACAAACACAGTTCAATGGTGTGGATGTGCTTGCAAAAGATAACAATTTAACACTCCAAGTTGGCGCTAATGATAATGAGACCATTACTATTAATTTGAAAAAAACTGATAGCTTGACTCTTGGCCTATCAACATTTAATGTAAATGGTCCTCAAGGTGCTTTAGCCGCTGCAAATGCAACAACTTTCAAGGCTATTTTCGGTGATACTACGCAAGTAGCATCAGGTACTGCTGCTGCTCAAGGTACAACGATTGAAGATGCTTTCGGCATTTCAACTTCTACTGTGGATCCTGCAGTATTAGCCGATGCGAATGGTAACTTATTTGCAAAAGTAACCTTAGGTGATGCCGCGGCTCCAACAGATGTTACAATACTTGAATCTCAAGGCTTAACGGCTGGTGGAGTGTATTATATTGGTCTTAACATTGATGATGCAGATGTAACAACTGCTCCTGCAGTCGCTGCTTTTACTATTGATGGTACTAATTTTACAGCTAAAAATTTCCTAAGTGGTGCAACATCAGATCCATTAGCGACTATTGATGCAGCAATTTCTAAAGTTGATCAATTACGTGGTGACTTAGGGGCTGTTCAAAACCGTCTAGATTCAACTATTAATAACTTGGGTACTACCGTTAATAACTTAACTTCTTCACGTAGCCGCATCGAGGATGCAGACTATGCAGTTGAAGTTTCAAACATGAGTAGAGCTCAAATCTTGCAACAGGCTGGTACTTCTGTTCTTGCGCAAGCAAACCAAGTTCCACAAAATGTACTTTCTTTATTACGTTAATTTAATTCAAACTAATAAATAAATTTAAACCGCCGAAAGGCGGTTTTTTTATGCACACAAGGATGTAAATCCAAATGACACCAGAATCAGATAGTTCTTAGTCTGAGAATAATTAACAAATGGTAAATTCAACAAATATATTGAAGTTATTACAAGTTGCAGGTGCGGATATTCTTCCGATGCCTCTTGAGTGGATGTTAAGTAATGCCAAAACCTGTATTTTGATTTTCATTGAGTATAAGTGCAGAACATCGAAAAAAATGTATTACAATTAATTCAAATAGAACTGCTTCGGTATATTTAAGGGGGGGTATCGTCTATATCCTTCCTTGCTATAGAATAAAGGTTTAGTATAATTAATTTTAAGCTATGCAATTTCCGTTAAAATCTTTCAACAAGAAAGGTGCTTAAGACTAGATATCTAATACATTTCGACAATTGTTTGTTACAATATATTTACACTTAAAACACTTCAAGGATTTATATTAACATAGGATTATTATATGAAAGAACTACACGTAACAACACCTAATTACTTTTCCCGCTTTCAATGTATTGGTAATTCATGTGTCGAGCATTGCTGTCGAGGCTGGAGTGTTAATATCGATAAAGAGACTTACAATAAATATAAAAATAGTGATGTGATTTTGATTAGAGACGTTGCAGAAAATCAAATGACCATACTCAAAAAAAATCAACTAAATTATGGACAAATAAAATTAAATGAGCAAGGAGACTGCCCTTTATTAGATACAGACAAACTTTGTTCTGTATATAAACATATGGGAGCTAATGCTTTAAGCCAAACCTGTACAACCTATCCTAGATTAACAAAAAATTTCAAAGAAGAAAAATTAAATTCTTTATCCTTGTCATGCCCAGAAGCTACAAGACTTGTTCTTTTTGATGAAGATTCGATGTTGCAAGCACAAAGTATCGAAATAATACCTAAATACGATAATATCGCTTCTTTTAACCCAGCCCATAAAATAATCAACTTGTATTGTTCTAATATAATTATGTCACCGAGTCGACATATTGAAGAAAACTTATACGCTGTTATTAAATTTTTGCTCTTTTGCGAAAAAGTGAACTTTGATGTAAATACTCACCTCGAGCAAATAGAAGGGATATTTTTCGCATTAATCAATGAACTTCAAAATCCTCCAGAGGAAAAGACCAGAAATCCAATTAAAAGCAGTGCCAGCAAACTTAAAATAACGCTACTTATCTTATTTCAAACAATAAGTAATGATTATTCTAATAGTAGAGCAAGACCTTATTTAACTGCAAATAACAGTAGCGTTCTGGCATTTTTTGATAATTTGTCAGAAGAGATGGATGCTGAATACCTTAATAATAAATTTTCACAAATCAATTGTTATTGGGATAATTTACTTTCTGAAGGTGTTTTGGCTAACCCTAGCATCTTAAAAAACTATTTCTTATACCGTTTTTATAACGACTCATTTCCTGGAAGAGATCTAAAAAATAGTCTACGCCAATTCTATTATTTGCTAACGGATTATTTTTACCTTAAGACTTCATTGAGTGTAATTGCATCAAGAAAGCCTATAGAACAATCCGATATCATCACCATGTTCTACAGCTATCACACTTTAAAACAACATAACCAAGATATAGAAAAAAAGCTTGACGTCATTATCAGTAAAGTAAATTTAGGTGATGATTTATCTGCTATTATGTTACTTGACTGATTTATATCTCCAATTAAAAATGGCAGCCTAAATTAAAAAGTAGGTACATTTATAGAATGAGTAGTCTCTTTAAGAAATAGTTCATAATTTCCTAAAGAGACATTAATGATTTTTCTTTTTTGCTTGTTTGTTTTTTTGTTGCTCTCGTCTATGCCAATGCAGTGCCCCTTTTGAGATCATCCTAAGCTGTATGATAAGACGCTCTTGAAGGGTTAACCTATCGTATGCATCACTATCTAGCGCCTCAGCCCCTGCATTAAAGACAATAATGACAATAGCTTCTGCTTGAGCTTCTGCAAATACTCTTGGCATTTTGTTCGCAGCTTCTAGGTAGCTTGCAAGTTCTGCTATAAAATGTTGCACTTCCCTAGCAACAGCAAAACGAAATGCTTCCGAAGTACCTGACCGTTCACGCAACAAGAGCCTAAATGCGTTAGGTTTATTTGCAATAAACTCCATAAACGTTTCAACAGAGGTGCGAATAACACTCCCTCCTCTTGCAATACGTTGTCGAGATTGACGCATTAATTGCCTAAGCATTAAACCACTCTCATCGACCATGGTAAGCCCTAACTCATCCATATCTTTAAAATGACGATAAAATGAGGTCGGAGCGATGCCAGCTTCTCTTGAAACTTCTCTTAAGCTCAATTGAGAAAAACTTCTGTCGGCACTTAATTGATTAAATGCAGCTTCAACTAAATTACGCCGAGTGCGCTCTTTTTGCTGCGCCCTTACTCCCATCATTGCTGGCCTGACTCACTCATCTCAACGACAAGTTCTAAGACATAAAAAGGAAAAGCTGTTGAAACACCAGAAAAAGGTACGTTTGACGACTCACTATTTTTATCAAACTCAAAGCGTCTTACCCTAATTGTATGATAATAACCAGCCTCTAAAGAGAAATTGTAAATATTAGCCGCAGGAATTTCTTGCCATGCTTCGTTTGGAATGATTTTTCTATAGGATTCATCATATTGAATTTCGCGAACATAAAGACAAGTATTAGCCTTCTGCCCATTAGAACTACAAGAACCTGATGTCGGTTTAACTTCAAAAAATAAGACTGTCCCTTCCTGATCAAAATAGGCCTCAGGAGTAATAAATCCTTTAAAAGTAAAACTTGTATTATTGGCATCACGAAGCGTCAACAACGGTTGCTTATTTGACCTATCGATAATTGGGGTTTGTGCAGTTGATAAAATGCTAATGACGCTATCATCTCTAATAGCGATATTGGGATTCACGCAAGCACGCATATTTTGGGCAACTGCACCAAAAGTTATACTGTTATTTTCAGCCAGACTGAATCCAGCCATTTGTTGATTACACGTATAATTTGCATTCACTCGGCCATTTGAAAACCTAAGCTCTACATTAGGCGTATCCTGGCTTATTAGATGCTCTAAACCAACCAGTGGAGTCCCGTCATTTTTCTTTGCATCGATAAGCTCCCAACGGTTATCTTCTAGCATCGCTAACATGACTGATGAACTTAAGCTACCATCAGGTGTATTACTCTCTGTTTTGACTTTATTTTCATCGATTGTTGCAGGGGGATTATTAATTTCTTGGGCAACTTTTGAGGGTGTTTCTTCTACGGGTTTTGGAGCCATCGCAAAAAGGGCTGAGCTCATCATTAAACTGATTATACTAAACGAAAATTGAGATATTTTCATGTCTATATATCCTTATACTGATTAATTAAATCTGCTATGCTGATTTTAGGTATTAAAAATTAAAAGCTACTTAAACAAGCGTTTCTTCTCCTCTACACTTGGATAAGTTATCTCATTATATTACTCTTAATTTCTCAAGGGCTTAGCTCACTTACTTTTATAGAATAACAAAGTAGATTAGCCGTACATCAAACACAACTCAAATAACTACTGACTTATTTACGGCCTGTGTGACCAAAGCCACCCTCAGCTCTTTGAGTCAATTGAAAATCACTTACCAGGTTAAATTTCGCTTGTACCACTGGCACTAAAACGAGCTGAGCAATTCTTTCACCAGGTTCAATGATAAATGTCGTCTGTCCTCTATTCCAGACAGATATCATCAGTTCTCCTTGATAATCAGAATCGATAAGCCCGACTAAATTACCAAGAACAATACCATGTTTGTGACCTAAACCAGAGCGAGGAAGTAACATTGCTGCTAGACCAGGATCACCTATATGAATAGCAATACCTGTTCCAATAAGTTGAGTTTCACCTGGCTTTAAAGTGACAGACTCATCAAGACACGCCCGGAGATCTAATCCAGCAGATCCTTCTGTTGCATAGGTAGGTAACTCTATACTTTTCCCAATCTTATCATTGAGTATTTTTACGTCAACTGATTGCATCATTCTTTCCTTGTGGTAATTATTAATAATTTTGAGTGTTTAAAGCAATTAATAGTAAGCATATCTCCATCAACTCACATATCACAAGATATTAAATCTCATATTATATATTGTTAATTAACTGCTGCTTTCGTCTTATCCTATTAATTCTTTATGTTAATTTATTGCAAATTCACGTATTTTTTGTTAGCCGCTTTTATTTTTTTCTTTATTTTTGTTTTTAAAGAATTAACCTGAGCTATCAATTCACTTTTTTGTCCTGCTTGTTAGCCTTATATTCACATCTAATTATTAAATACGTTTTTAGTGCAGTAAAGGAAATCAGACATTACTGAGAGAGTTTTAGCTCATTTTTTATCATCGTTAATAAAGTATGAGCTAACTCTATTTTACTGTCTTTCAATGTCACTTCTATTCCGCCCTTGGTCAAAATAAGCAGCTGATTATTATCACTATTAAATCCTATTTCAACATCACTCACATCATTAGCACAAATCATATCAAGATCTTTGCGTTTAAGCTTATCTTGTGCATATTTTGCTACTTCTTGCGTTTCTGCTGCAAACCCTACAACGTAGGGTCTTTTCTTTAGTTGAGCTACTGAATGAATAATATCAGGGTTTTGCACTAATGTCAGTGCCAGTGTGACTTGTTCTTTCTTTTTCTTAATTTTTTGAGCGTTTACTTCTTGCATTCTATAGTCGGCTACAGCTGCTGTACCGATGAATATATCTTGCTCTTCTATCTTTTGATGAACAGCCTGATACATCTCTAGCGCACTAACTACTGAAATCATTTCAACACCCTCGGGTTTTGGAAGATTTACAGGTCCAGAGATTAATGTAACAAGTGCGCCCCGTAATGAAGCTGCTTGAGCGATTGAGTACCCCATTTTCCCTGAACTATGATTACTGATATACCTTACCGGATCGAGTGCTTCTCTGGTAGGTCCCGCTGTTATCATAATACGAAGTCCGCGCAGAGAAATATCTTTGCGTTCAGTAAATTTTTCATCATGCTCAGCATGTTCTATTTCGTTTTGTGGTTCTGGATTTTGTGAAACATTCCCTTCAATTTCATGTTGTATACGCGTTACAATTTCACTTGGTTCAATCATCCGTCCTTTGCCTATATCTCCGCATGCTTGAGAGCCTAATGCTGGTCCCCATATTTTAATTGAAGGCATTGTTGATAATTCGCGTAAATTCCTTTGAACTAATGCAGAGTGATACATTTGCTGATTCATGGCTGGCACAATTGCTATAGGCGCAGCAGTTGCCAATAATAGCGTGGTTAATAAATCATTTGCCAAGCCTGCATTTAACCGGCCTATAAAATCAGCGCTTGCAGGCGCTACCACGACAATATCGGCCCATTTAGCAAGTTCAATGTGTCCCATGGCTGCTTCAGCTGATTCATCGAGCAATGTCGTTGCTACAGGATGCCCACTTACCGCTTGAAGCGTGAGAGGAGTTATAAATGCCTTAGCACCTTCTGTCATTACCACTCTGACATTAGCCCCATTATCTCTTAATCTTCTGACAACTTCGGGGATTTTATACGCAGCAATTCCCCCAGTGATCCCAATAAGACAGTTAACCCCAGTTAAAATTGATTTTGTGCTTTGGCACCCTTTATCCAAGCTAGCCTCGGTGGTATGATTCATCATTTTATCCTTTTTATCATATAGATCTCATAAGTATAATTTAAATAAGGTATGAGGGTATCTTAGTTTTTATCAATTATTAGAGAAAAAATTAACAAAATAGAGTCTACCAGTAGTATCATTGATATCTTTTGCATAAATCATTATGACTAGCATTGCTATATTTATCAATTAAATCTAAATGGCTTTTCAGATCAATGCCAACTCTAGAGGGTATTCCTACCTAGTCGCCTCTTAGCAAATTTGACTTAGTCTGCAAAAAAGCCTCAAAACCTTCCACTTCAACATCATCAATCAAAAAAATCTTAGTTTTATGCCGCAATTTATTTATTGATTCAATTATAACGTATAATATTTATCTGATTAGACATTTTATTTCTCGATAAACAATCTATTGGAAAGATGCTACGGGATATCCTGTCTATCCTTTAAAAAAACACGGATTAGCCTACTTGATTAAAAAGACATAGGTATTCATGGATGAAAAGTCAAAAACACAAAATCGATAAAAAACTTAAATCAGTTACATTAAATCCATTTTATTCAGCCCCACCGAGAGAACATCTTCTAAAAGAAGGGGCTGATAAGTTAAATGATGTTGAGCTGTTAGCCATTTTACTCTCTACAGGTACTAAAGGGATGAATGTTATGCCTTGGACTCAAGGACTATTGAGCCAATTTAATGGATTACACGGACTTATCCATGCTGATGCAGAGGAACTCTTTGCGACTAAAGGTATTGGTCTTGCTAAATTTACTCTATTAAAAGCCATCGGTGAAATCGCAAAGCGATATATGCTCAATGCTCTTGAAGAGGGATGTTTACTCGATAACCCACAGACTACAAAGAGATTTTTATGTCATCTATTAGGAAAAGAAGAAATTGAATCTTTTGTTGTGCTTTTTTTAGATAACCAGCAACGAATGATTCGTCATAAAAAAATGTTTTCTGGGACTTTAAACCAGATAGCTGTCTACCCTAGAGAAATTGTAAAAGCGGCTTTAACTTGTCATGCAAAGTCTATCATTATCGCTCATAACCATCCTTCGGGATTTTTAAAACCGAGTGAAGCTGATATTTCGTTAACACATAAAATTTTTCGTGCGTGTGAAACTTGCGAAATTGTACTGCTCGATCACATTATTGTAGGCCATAATAAAGCTCTATCTTTTAGGGAGTCAGGCCTGTTATAGCAGCTGAATGTCGCAACTTTTTATTTGCTTTTAAGAGATCAATACAAACAATATCCGATTGATGGCAAAATTGATTAGGGTCCTTATTTAGCTCAAGCGACCTTTAGATATTAAACTTACTGCGCACTGCATTAGATAGAAAATTCCATAAGGTTTATACATTTATTCAGAGGAGTCTATCAGCAGGAATTGGAAATAGGAAGACAAAATTATCGTAAAATTTATTTCAACAATTACTTAGGCAAAAAAAACGCTTAATTGTTTAAAATTAAGCGTTCATACACAAATATGAAAAAAAATTACTTGATTTTTGCTTCTTTATAGATCACGTGTTGACGAACAACTGGATCATATTTTTTCATTTCCATTTTTTCAGGCATAGTACGTTTATTTTTAGTCGTTGTATAAAAGTGACCTGTACCAGCAGATGAAACTAATTTGATTTTTTCGCGAATACCTTTAGCCATGACTTACTCCTTAGAATTTAACGCCACGAGCACGAAGTTCGCTAAGAACTGCATCAATGCCCTTTTTATCGATAATACGCATACCTTTAGTCGATACACGTAGTTTAACAAAACGCTTTTCTGACTCAACCCAAAAACGGTGAGACTGTAAATTAGGTAAAAAACGACGTTTAGTCGCATTCATTGCATGTGAGCGGTGATTACCAACTAATGGCTTTTTGCCGGTCACTTGACATACTTGTGACATGATTTTATCTCCAATAAATCTGATGAATTCGGGCCTTCTTTGGGTTTTGAGCGCGAATCAATCTTAGGTAACCAGACTTGTGCAACCCAACTTACACGCCCATAAAGGCGACGGATTATACGCATAAATGCAAAAATCCTCAAGTAAAAAGAGTAATTAAATCTTATAAGATGAGTTGTTTTTTATTATAATTAATCTAATCAATCAGTTATAACTTCTCATTATCAAGATAATAACTCTATTGCTTTATAAGGGAGAGCAATAGTCCTTGTTAAGGCATCAGCTTAATTATCATTTTTCATGTAGTAATGCCTGATAAATCACCAACTACTTAAAAACTCTTATGAAATAAATTAAGCTCATACAGTTAAAAATTTGACAATTGATTATAGCATATAATTATTCTAAACCCTAGAAAAGCAACAATTATAATTAGATAAACTGCCTATGAATTCGACAATTAAATAAACTAAAAATTTCCTCAGCCTGAAAAAAATGTTAATTACCAGACTTAAATGAGATATTGACTATTCTCTAAGTGACTTTAAACACGCACAAACTTAAGGGTAATTATTATTAGAAGCGTCAGAATCCCCATTTTATGATCTAACTTCATTTAAAAAACCCTCACCTGACAATTTTAAGGAGAGTTTTTTTGTTTTTTCTAAATCTAATACGTTATTAAACTCATAAAAACAGCCTAACACCTTAAACTGCCTTTGAGTTATACTGATATGATTTTAAGTTGGGAAGGGATATATTATTCCGATGCCGTCTTAGTTGCGTTAAATAATGCTAAAACCTGCATCTTTATTTCGATTGAGTATATGCAAAGATACAACTATTTATTGAAGGTAATAAATCTAGTTGTATTGCCAAATCATGCCATTTACACCTAAAACCAGAGTGGCTTAAGTAATTATTTTTAAGTCTCTCTGATTCTAGGTGTATTTATTTTTGTGCTAGTCATGGAAATTACATGCACTGTTAAGTGTGCGACTCAATCATAATAAGCCTTTATTCTTCAATTTTTTTAGCCTTATATTTAGGATTCATGAAATTTTCTAACGATAAAATATCATCAAGCTCAGCTTCTGTCAGTAGACCTCTTTCTAACACCACTTCTCTGACACTTTTGCCTGTTTGAGCACAAATTTTACCAACAATATCACCGTTATGGTGCCCAATAAAAGGGTTTAAATAAGTCACAATACCTATAGAGTTAAAGACATACTCTTCACAACGTGATTTATTTGCAGTGATCCCATCGATGCAATAATCTCTTAAGTTGAAACACGCACGATGCAATAAAGAGATAGACTCAAACATTGCTTGGGCAATCACTGGCTCCATCACATTAAGTTGTAATTGACCTGCTTCTGCCGCCATCGTAATGCATGTATCATTACCAATCACTTTAAAACAGACTTGATTTACAACCTCTGGGATCACAGGATTTACTTTAGCTGGCATAATAGATGAACCCGCTTGCATTTCAGGTAAGTTAATTTCTTTTAATCCTGCCCTAGGCCCCGAAGATAACAAACGTAAGTCATTACAAATTTTGGATAATTTGACTGCTGTACGCTTTAATGCGCCGTGTACCATCACATAAGCACCACAATCTGAAGTTGCTTCAATCAGATGTTCAGCGAGAGTGCAATCAAATCCTGTCACTTCAGAGAGTTTTTTTACTGCTAATTCGGGATAACCTGCTGGGGTATTTAAAGAGGTCCCAATCGCGGTTGCTCCTAAATTGACTTCTAAAAGTAACTTAGCAACATAGTGAATATTTTTTTTCTCTTCACTGAGTAATACATCAAACGCTTTGAATTCCTGTCCTAATGTCATAGGCACAGCATCTTGTAATTGAGTTCGACCCATTTTAAGTACATCGCTGAACTCGTTCGCTTTGTTTGAAAAGCCAATACGTAAATGTTCAATCGCGTCAATTAAATTCATCAATACTTGATATAGTGCAATACGAAAACCAGTTGGGTAGGCATCATTAGTGGATTGTGATTTGTTGAGGTGATCATTAGGGTTTAAAAATTCATATTCCCCTTTTTGGTGTCCCATTAATTCGAGGCCGATATTAGCTAAAACCTCATTGGTATTCATATTAACAGAGGTACCTGCTCCGCCTTGATAGACATCAATTGGAAATTGATCTAAACATTTGCCTTTATCAAGCACTTCATCACAGGCCTTAATAATTACATCGACAATCGCTTTAGGCAGCACTTTAAGTTCACCATTTGCAAGTGCAACAGCTTTTTTCACCATGACCATTGAACGAACAAACTCAGGAATATCACTGATTTTGCTGTCACTTATATTAAAGTTTTCCATAGCGCGTAGCGTATGAACACCATAATAAACATCATTAGAGACCTCTCTTTGGCCTAATAAATCTTCTTCTATTCTTACACTCATGACTTTCTCCAATTAAGGTTAATTCCTATTACTTAAGATAGTTTAAAAATGATTGACTAAAAAATAAAATCTGGTATCAACAGCTAAAAAAATGGACGGTCTATTCAACCGTCCTAAGTTTAAAACACAATGTAAGTTTAGCTGGCTCTTAACTTTTTTCTCTAAAGCCAAGAGAAAAATGTAAATAGCTGGACCACATACTTTGAGAAACAGCAAACAATTAAGCAAACCTTATCATCAAAATACAAAGCAACAAACATACAAAAATTTACTAATTGGCTATTAGTCTCAATAGTATAATAAATTGAGTAGAAAAGCTAACTTATGGGACATAAGTAGTACTATCAGAGGGTGTATACCTTAATCCCATGAACAAACTCTTTTTATTTTTCTAAAAGCCAGTAGATATTGAATATGTGCACTTAAATTAAAAGAAACCTAATGCCTTCGTACTGTAACTTATCAGTAAATTTTTCGTTTGTTGATAATGACTTAACATCACATGGTGATTTTCTCTGCCAATTCCTGATTTTTTATATCCTCCAAACGCTGCATGCGCTGGATAAAGATGATAGCAATTTGTCCATACACGTCCCGCTTGAATCCCTCTACCCACTCGATAAGCTCGATTCATATCGCGAGTCCAAAGACCTGAACCTAACCCATACATACTATCATTGGCTATTTTTAAAGCTTCAGCTTCATCTTTAAATGTAGTTACCGAAACGACTGGTCCAAAAATCTCTTCTTGGAAAATTCGCATTTTGTTATCCCCTTTAAAAATAGTGGGCTCTATGTAGTAGCCACCCGCTAAATTGTCTTCCATGTGTCTTACATGACCACCACTTAATAATTGAGCACCCTCTTCTCGCCCTAACGTTAAATATGACTCAATTTTCTGTAATTGCTCTAAAGAAGCTTGAGCTCCAACCATAGTCTCTGTATCTAGGGGATGTCCTGTTCTTATTTGCTTTACTCTCTCAACGGCCATCGCCAAAAATTTATCTGCTATGGACTCTTGAATGAGCACTCGGCTAGGGCAAGTACAAATTTCTCCTTGATTTAACGCAAATAGAGTAAAACCTTCCAAAGCCTTATCTAAATAGTCATCTTCATGATTCATTACATCTTCAAAGAAAATATTCGGGCTTTTACCTCCTAACTCTAAAGTGACAGGGATAATATTTTCTGTAGCATATTGCATGATAAGTTGACCTGTCTTGGTTTCTCCTGTAAAGGCGATTTTTGCAATTCTTGGGCTCAATGCCAAAGGTTTACCTGCTTCTTCGCCAAAACCATTAACGACATTCAGCACTCCAGGCGGTAATAAATCAGCAATCAGTTCGATTAACACCATAATGCTCGCAGGTGTTTGCTCCGCAGGTTTTAAGACCACAGCATTCCCTGCTGCTAATGCTGGCGCTAATTTCCATACCGCCATTAAAAGAGGAAAATTCCAAGGAATAATAAGTCCAACAACCCCTAAAGGCTCATGAAAATGATAAGCGACCGTTTCATCATCTATTTGACTGATGCCTCCTTCTTGTGCACGAAGACAACCTGCAAAATATCTGAAATGATCTATCGCTAAAGGAATATCGGCATTGAGTGTTTCTCTTATCGGTTTACCGTTATCCCAAGTTTCCGCTACAGCTAACTTCTCTAAGTTAGCTGCCATCTTGTCAGCAATTTGATGCAGCATAAGAGATCTTTGTGCAACAGACATTTTACCGAATGCAGGAGCCGCTTTATGTGCAGCATCAAGTGCCAACTCAATATCCTCTTTTGTGCTTCTGGCTATATGGCAAAATGTTTTTCCTGTTACTGGGCTTTGGTTTTCAAAATATTGTCCTTTGACGGGCGCGACAAATTGTCCTCCTATAAAATTATCATATTTGGCTTTGAAATGAATTTTTGAATCCGCAGTACCTGGCTCAGCATAACGCATAATAAGACTCCTCGTCCGTAAAAATAGCAAAAAAGGTTGGGTATACGCCTAATGTACGATGGAATAAAAACACTATAAGTAACAGCGTTTATATCAATAGCCTATAATTATGAAAAATTCCATACAAACATTTTGCGAGATTAAGTAAAATAATTGTTTAACTGATAACTGATAATTGAACAATCAGAAAGTGATTATGCCATTTGTGCACCCCATTACCTTGTCTCGCTTCACAAAACCGCAAAATATGATAGATTTTTAACATTAAACCCTTTGTTTTGTGATAATTATCACATTTTAAAAGACTGTTTTATTGCATAAAACAACGATACAAAGTACAGAAGATAATAGGAAATAAAATGATGCGAGCCACAAACTATAAAAATACCAAACAGAACACAAAACTTACAATGCGCGAATAATACTGACAAAAGCAGTCACACTCGAGTCCATAAAAGACCTAATTTTCACGTTTTAATGACTTTACCCTTCTAAATTTTAAGGACTTTTTCACAACAACTTAAATCGCTAATTCATATGAAATAAGCTATACTAGCGAAAAAAGATAACTCTTAAAAAATATCTATTTTTCAGAACTATCTATTTAGGTCTTGAGCAAACAACTTCTATCAATGAGTATCTACTATGAATGAAAATACCCCAGACAAACTCAAGTGGCAGGATTCTGTTAAGCTACTTAAAGAAGGCTTTGAGAAAAATTTTCATTATGAACTCCTGTCTTTACTATTAACCCCGGACGAAAGAAGTGCTCTCACCATGAGAGTCAGAATCGTTGAAGAGCTTTTAAAAAAATCAAAAAGCCAACGCGATTTAAAAGAAGAATTAGGGGTTGGTATAGCTACAATTACTAGGGGCTCTAATAGTTTAAAAGAAGCACCCAAAGAACTAATTGAATGGTTACATGAAGCGCTTAATATCCCTAAGCCAGACGATAAATAACCTTCATGCTAATAGAATCTATAAATAGATCTTTGATGGACTTAAAATCTATTAAAGCTGATAAATTGCCCATCTGATCATTAGTAAAGAAATATCTCTTGACCTATAAAGGGTAAGACATATATTATACTGAGATATTATTTGGTGAAATGTCCGAGTGGTTGAAGGAGCACGCCTGGAAAGCGTGTATACGAGAAATCGTATCGAGGGTTCGAATCCCTCTTTCACCGCCACTAAAAAATCATAAGACGCTATATGCGTATTTTTTATTGCACATCAAAAAAACAAATAGAAAAATTTACCTACTATAATCAGATATTGCCCAAAAACATACTCGTCCTCAAATTATCTTTTTAAGAGTAAAGAGTAAAGAGTAATTCAATCAACAATAGTAATTTGTCTAGATCAATTTTCAGCTTATTCCTAAATCCTTAAAAAGGGTGAATTCAAGACATAAGTGCATACCCCACGATAATTTTTTCTCTGGTTATGCCTGTTAGTTCTTCGAATACTCCATAGGGCGTTCTATAACCCAAACATTTTCTTGGTCTGCTATTGAGTTTATCAATAGCATCAAATA